>NZ_KB906398.1:642641-886377 GCF_000381345.1 Deinococcus apachensis DSM 19763
GAAATGGTACACCTTCAAGCTAATCAACCTACTGAGCAACTCCTACGCTGCTTCCCCTCTCACTCGCTCTGGTATATGTGTGCCTACGTGGTGGTCAGCACGTCGTCGAGCAGGAGGACCGGCCCGGGCGGGAGACGCCGGGTGTCGGCCCCAAAAGCCCCCACGAGATTCGCGGTCCGCTCGTGCGCGTGCAGCCGGGCCTGCTGGGCGGTGGCACGGGTGCGGCGCAGGGCCGGGATGCTCGGCACCCCGAGAGAGGCGGCGACCGCCCCGGCCAGGAGCGCGGACTGGTTGAACCCCCGCTCGCGCTCGCGCCCGGAATGGAGCGGGACGGGCACGACCGTGGCAATGTTCCAGGCCGTGGGCACCCCATCCGCCAGCGCCTCGCCCAGCGCCCCCGCCAGGTCGCGCGCCCCACCGAACTTCAGCGCGCGGACGGCCCGGCGGGTCACACCCCGGTACGCGCCCAGCGTGACGAGGTGCTCCTCCGGGCGGGGCCACAGGGGCGAGTGGGTCTCGACCCGGGGGCGGAGGACCGCGCGGCAACCCGGGCACAGGCCCGCCGAGCGCCCGAGTTGCCCGTTGCAGCCGGGGCAGCGGCGGGGCAGGAGTGCCCGCAGCATTCCCTGAACGGCGCTCAGGTCAGGCATGTCCGGCCCCGGCGAGTTCGTCCACGAAGAGGGGCGGGGTGGTGGCCTCCACCCGCTGCCACACCCGGCCCAGCGCGTCGGGGTCGAGCAGGGGCGCGGCGAGCGACAGGCAGGTGAGGTGGTGGGCACACACCAGCCGCACGCCCAGGTCACCCAGACGCTCATGCTCGGTGGGGGTCAGGAGGGCCGCGAAGGCGCCCGGGTCCCCCAGCGCCGGGTGCCCGCCCTGGCGGATTGCGGCGCGTAGGAACGCGGCGACCTCGGCGGGGTTGAGCCAGAAGCCGAACATCAGCTCGTCGGAGAGCTGGTCCAGCCGCCCCATGCGGGCGTGGTCCAGGCCCTCGCGGACGAGGCCGCGGGCGAGGGCCTGGCGCTCCAGGCGCAGCGCCGCGTACCCGGACAGGCTGAGCAGCTCTCCGCGCGGGGTCACCCGGCCGCCCACCGCCGCGCGCAGACGGTAGGCCAGCACGTAGCCCTGGAATTCCAGCAGCATCTCCCTGAGGCCGTCATGGGTCACCGGGCCATTCTAGGGAGGCCCCTTCCGGCGCAACCGTGAGGCCGTGGGGGAACTGCGGCGGGGCCTTCCTCGTACCCTTTCCGGAGGGACCCCCGCAAAGCCAGCGGGACAAAGGCCATCCGGCGGAACCCTACGCTGACGGGGCAAGGACAGTCTGGAGACCCCGGAACGGCTGGTGGGCCGCACCGTTCAGGTCTGGATCAAGGGAGTGAACAGGGAATGCAGCTTCTCAGGCGTGGGCACAAGTTCGAGTACCGGGACCACCGGGGCGTGGACCAGCAGGGCGTGGTGGACGTGTGGGTCAGCAAGGCGGGGGACCGGGCCGTGCTCGTGCTGCGCGGTCTTCCTCACCCCGAGGCGCAGGCCCAGGCCGACAAGGCGCTGCTGACCCTCACGCACACCTGCCTGCCCTACCTGCTGCGCCCTGACGCGCGGCTGGGCGTGCTCGTGCTGCGTCCCCGGGGGGACGAGGACGCCAAGGCCCGCGCGCTCGTCCTGCCGCTGAGCGCGTAGCGAACGTCACTCCAGCACGTACCGCACGCCCTCCTCGAAGGTCACCCGGTCCACCTCCGTGCGCGGCAGGACGAGGTTGCGCTTCCAGGGCATCCAGTCCGTCTGCCCGGTCGACGAGCGCAGAAACCCGTGCAGCCCGATCTCCACCGTCCGCACCTCGCCCGTGAGCCAGGCGGCAAGAATGGCGCGCAGCGTCTCGGGGTCACGCAGGGGGCCGGTCAGGCGGGCGGAGGGCACCGGGCTCCCGGGCTCGTCGTGGCGGGCATAGAGGTCCACCGTGAAGCCCTCGGCGGGGCGCAGCACGGCCAGCGCCGCCTCGCGCGGCAGGGCCTGGGCGAAGGTCACGTGCAGGTCGAGGTCATGGCCGCGCACACCCTTGTCCGTGCGCGAGGAGGCGGGGGGCTTGGTCATGGCAGGAGGGTAGCAGGGGGAGCGCCGATGGACCCCTCAGCGCCCCAGCCCCTCGCTGAAAGCCACCCCATCCGCCCATTCCGGGTGGTCGATCAGGGGATTGCGGTTCCCCTGCCGCTCGAAGATGGCGGCGTTGCGGTGCCGTTCCCACTCGGCTGGAGGTTCTGAAGTGTGCCACGCGAGCAGGGTCGTCAGGTGGCGCTCGCCGTACTGGCGCACCACGCCGGGATAACGCAGCAGGAAGTACAGCGTGGCGCGGGCAGCGGCCCCCTTGCCGTGCGCGGGCTCGAACTCGCCGGGGTCGCGCCGTCCGCAGTCGCTCCTGACTGCCTCGCCGTAGTCAGGGAAGTCGAAGTAGGGGGTATTGCCCCGGAACGAGTTGCAGCCCGGCTCGCAGGCGAAGAGGTGGTGCAGGTCACCGCGCATGGGCTCGCGCTTGCCGAACCACGACTGCGGGACGACGTGCTCGCAGTTGTACGGCAGCGCCTCCTCCAGCGCGTCCACGCTCAGCCCCTCGCGGGCGGCCAGGGTGGTGCGGCGTTCCTGGGCGGCGCGGTCGGCGGCGATCAGCTCTTCCGGCGTGTGCTCGCGCGCCGAGTAGAGGCTGCGGAGTTTGCCGTCGGGCCAGAGGTCCACCCAGGGGTAGAGTTCGCCAGCGGGGTCGTAGGTGGGGGTCCGGGTGTGCGTCCGGGTCACGAGGTCCGAGAGGGCCAGGAAGCGGGCCTGCGGGGTGCCCCCCTCTGGCAAATCCGTGTAGTAGGCCGCGGCTTTCCCGGCATCTTCCGGGTCGAGGTAGGGGCGGGGAGGTGCAGGCGCGGGATTGGACCCTCCCTCTTCCCCACCCACCCGCAGGCGCAGGGTGACGGGCAGGCTCGCCACGCCATCTGGCCCCACCGTCACGGCGCCCAGGTCAAGCACGCGGCCCACCTCGGCCTGCACTTCGGACGGACCCGGCAGCGGTGGGCGCTGGGCAGCAAGGACCTCCGCGACGAGGGCATTCCCTACGGCATCCGAACGGGCGCGCAGGTCCTCGACAATGCGGCTGATGCGCACGCCCTCGTTGGCGATCCAGTCGATCAGGGTGTCCGAGTCGCCGGGTTGCAGGGGCTGGCCGTCGCGGCGCAGGGGGCGGCCCTGGGCGTCGGTGCGGGGAACGCCGCTGTGGTGCAGGGCCACGACCTCCCAGGTGTCGCTGAAGACGGGGCTGCCGCTCGATCCCGGCGCCGTGTCCGTCTCGTAGTGCAGGAAGTCGGGCAGCAGGTCCACCAGCCGGTTCTCGCGCAGCGCAACCTGTTTGGGCTCGCCGGAGGGATGCTGGACGATGCTCAGCGCCTCGCCGACGAGTACCTTGCCCGTCGTCCCGAAGAGGGGCAGCCAGCCGAGGGCGGACGTGTCCCCCCCCACGGCGACGAGCGAGTAGTCCAGCGCCTCCGACGTGAGGAAGAGGGCGTCCGGGTCGAGGTTCAGGGTCACGCGGTTTTGAAGGGTGCCGCCCGCGCTCAGCTCGTAGTTGAACTCGATGACCGAGGTGCGGGCCACGGCGGCGTCCTCCAACACGTGGTGGTTGGTCAGGATCGCGCGGGGGCTGCACAGCCAGCCCGTCCCGAAACCCTGCGTACGGCCCTGCGCGTCTTTAAGCACGACGCGGCCCACGGAACGCGCCGCTGACCGCGCGAGGTCCAGGTAAGCGACCCCCACCAGGTCGTTCGCGCCGATGATCCGCTCCAGCGGGAGCCGGGTGTCCTCGGGCAACCGGGCGGCGACCGTCAGTGCGTCCTCGTGACCCTCGGCGACGGCCCGGGCGTCGGGCAGGGGTACGCCCAGGCGGGTCAGGCGGGCCTCGACCCGGAACTGCGAGTCGGCGGCGAGGGGGCCGCCCACGGTCAGGTGCTGCATCGTCATGGCCCGCTCGGGGTCACGCTGGAGGAAGCGGGCCTGCGTCTGCTCCAGCACTTCAGGCGGAATGTCCATGTGCCAGGCTAGCGGGTCAGGGTGAGGAGGACAAACCGCACCTCGGGCGACGCCCAGCACAGCCCACCAGGCCTCATCACTGGAAAAAGCTGAACCGCCAGGGCGTGGGGGGCTCGGTATCCCCGCCCTGCACAACGAGTTGCCGCCTGTTCTCGCCCAGATCCTTTTCGGTGATGGAGACGGTGTTCCACCCCTTTCGCAGGAACACGTTGATGGCCGCGCTGCGTGCCCAACTCGTGGGTGGAGGGCTCCACGACCAGGACTCCCCCGTGCAGGACTTCTGACCGCTGACCCGCACATCCCGGTCCACATAGACGAGCACGACCCTCGTCTCGCCCTGCCGCCTCAGCAGCATGGGCATAGGTGGAGCGGGAGAGGTCTGGGGTGTTGGGGCAAGCCCGAGCGGCAGGCTCACCAGCCCCTCCGCCCGGGCCTGCCGATTGGACACCGTCACAGTATCGAGCGCACAATCCGCCCCGATCACGCTCGGCAACAGAACCTCTTCCGCCCCTGAAAACAGGTTGAAGGGAACGAACGGCGCCGCAACTGTGAGGGTTCCATCCCCCTGCACCGTTCCCAGATGCGCCGGTCCATAATGGACCTCCGCCGTCCGGCCTGCCTCCCAATTCTCTACCGTCCCCGAAAGCGTCAGCATTTCTCCCATCGCGCTCTCGCGCAGGGGCGGAAGCGCCTCGGGGAGGACTGCGAGGTGCCCGCAGGCGGCGAGGGCCAGGGGAAGCAGCAGCGCGAGACGTTTCACCCCTCCAGGGTACGGGACCCGACGGGCCGCCGGGGACAAAATTGTGGACGCTCCAAAAGTCGGGGACCGGGAGAAGTCTGCCCGGTCCCCAAGGAGGTGTTGGCTCTTCAGGCCGTCACGTCCACCTCGCGCACCGGCACGCCCAGCCGCTCGCGCCCGCTCAGATAGGGGCGCAGCGCCTCGGGTACGCGAATGGTCCCGTCCGCCTGCTGGTGGTTTTCGAGCAGGGGCACCAGGATGCGCGGGGTGGCGATCCCCGTGTTGTTCAGCGTGTGGGCGTACACCAGCTTGCCCCCCTCGTCGCGGTAGCGCAGGCCGGTGCGGCGGGCCTGCCAGTCGCCCAGGTACGAGCAGGAATGGGTCTCACGGTACAGCCCCTCGCTGGGCACCCAGGTCTCGATGTCGTACATGAGGACCTTGCCCGCACCCATGTCGCCCGTGCAGTTTTGGACGACGCGGTAGGGAAGCTCCAGCGCGCGCAGGATCGCCTCGGCATTCTCTAGAATCGTGCCAAACCAGTGCAGGGCCTCGGCCTCGTCCGCCCGCGTCATCACGTACTGCTCGACCTTGCGGAACTCGTGGACGCGGATCAGGCCGCGCACGTCCCGCCCCGCCGACCCGGCCTCCGAGCGGAAGGCGGCGCTGACCGCGGCGTAGGCCATCGGGAGCTGGTCAAACGAGAGCTGCTCGCCCGCGTACAGGCTGTTCACGGGCACCTCGGCGGTTCCGGCCAGCATCAGCTCGTCGCCCTCGATCTTGTAGACCTGATCCTCGCCACCAGGGAAATGGCCCGAGCCCACGAAGGCTTCGGGGCGGGCGAGGGCGGTGGTGCTTAGCGGTGTCAGGCCCCGCCCCCGCAGGAAGTCGAGCGCGAACATCAGCACGGCCATCTCCAGCATGACCGCGTCGCCCTTGAGGAGGTACGAGCGGCTGCCCGACACCCGCGCCACCCGCTCGGGGTCGGCCCAGCCCTGGCGTTCGAGAAGTTCGACGTGGTCGAGCGGCTGGAAGGGGAACTCGGGGAGCTGACCCTCACGGCGCAACTCGACGTTCTCGGAATCGTCCTTCCCGACCGGCACGCTGGGATGGGGAATGTTGGGTACCCGCAGGAGGAGGTGCCGCAGGGCGTCCTCGTGAGCACGCAGCTCGGGCTCGCGGGCCTTGATCTCCTCGGCGAGTTCCTTGCCCTTCTGGATCAGGCGGGGGCGCTCGTCGGGACTGGCCTTCGGAACGAGCTTCGCATTCGCGTTGCGCTCGGTCTGGAGGGCCTCCACCCGTTGCCTGAGTTCGACGAGTTCGCGGTCGATTCGCAACAGATCGTCGAGGTCGAGGTTTACACCCTTGACCTCAATGGCCCGCTTCACCGTCTCCGGGTTCTCCCGGATAAATTTGAGGTCCAGCATTATTCGGCCTCCACCGTGCGGGGCACGCGCACGAAGCCGTCCTGGGTCTCGGGCGCCAGGGCCTCGACCACGTCGCGGCTGAACACGGCGCCGGGTTCGTCCTCCCGCAGCACGTTCACGAGGTCCACCGGGCGCTGCATCTCCTCCACGCCGCTCGTGTCCACGGCGCTGAGTTGCTCGAAGTAGCCCAGGATGGCGTTCAGGTCCGCTTGCATGCTCTCCCGCTCCTCGGGGGTCAGTTCCAGCCGCGCGAGGTGCGCGAGATGCTCGATTTGGGCCGCGTCGATCATGCCGGTGCTCATTATGAAGGGGAGTATACGGGCACTCATGCACGGTCAGGAGCGGCACGAGAGGCTGGGGCATGACCATAAAAGTTCTGCTCTGCCTGTCCCTGGCCCTGGGGGCGTGTGCCTCGGCCCAAGGCGTGACCTCGATTCCCGCCACGCCGATTGGTGCTCCCACCCCATCCACGACGACGAACGCGAGTGATCCCGTCTACCCCTCGGGCTTCCGCCTCTCGCAGCTTCAGGCCGCCTCCGCCGCACTTCAAGGCCTGCCCGGCCTGACGGCGAAGGAGATCGACCCCGCCCAGGGCCGCCTGCGGGTGACGGTGGGGACCGCCGTGGAGCGGGTCGCCGTGCTGCAACGCCTGCGGGAGGCGGGGCTGAGCAGCAGCCTCGTGACCTTCACGGCGAGCGGGGCGGCCTCCAATCTTCCGGGGGCGACCGGGACCGTGACGACCACTCCGGGGACGGGCACCGCACCGAGCACCCCGACGACGCCCACCTCTGCCGGAGGCCGCGTGACCGTCACCGAACTCGCCAGCGGCACCAATGCCAACGTCGCCACCGCCGCCGTGCAGGTGGCGACCAGCCAGGCGGCCCTGAACGCCCTGTATACCCTCGCCTACGGACGCCAAACCGGAACTCCCGCCGTGCCCACCCTGCGCTCCGGCGAGACGGTCGTCGGCGTCTTCCTGGGCCAGCGGCCCACCGGGGGCTACGGCGTTCGTGCGACCGGGGCCAGCGTGCAGGGCGACACCCTGACTCTGACGGTGGAGGTGCGGACCCCCGGTCCCGGGGCCATCACCACCCAGGCGCTCACGAGCCCATGGACACTGGTGCGCGTGTCCGGAACCTTCCGCAGCGTGCGGGTGGTGGACGCCTCAGGCCGCCCCCTCCAGAGCGGGGCAGGTGGCGGGCAGACCCGCTGAGGCCAACCGAGCTTTGCTGCTGGCGCGTGGGCTCGCCGGGCCAGCCTCCGCCTACTGTGCAAGGACAACCTAGCGGTTAGAACGCCCCAACCCCCCTTCCGCGCGAAGGGGGGATTGTTCTGTGGCGCGACAGGGTCAACCTGAAGGACCTCCTTCCCTACCCCGCCCGGCTCGACGGCACGGCCCGCGGAGTGGCGCAACTGAGGCGGGAGATCAGCCTCGCCGGGAAAACACGGCTGGAAACGGCTTCACCGCCGATCAGCGAGATCATCCCCCGCGCCGCGCTCACCGCCATCTCCGCCACCGGCTGCTCCAGCACCGTGATCGGCGGGGTGACGAGCGAGGTCCACGGGTAGTTGTCGAAGGTGACGAGGCTGAGGTCGTCGGGAATACGCCAGCCCCGCTCGCGGACGGCGCGGAAGGCCCCGATTCCCTCGGTGCCAGTCAGGGCGATGATCGCGGTGGGGGGCGTGTCCAGGGCCATGAGTTCGTGGGTGAGGCGATAGGCCGTCTCCTCGGTCAAGAGGGTAACGCGCTGGTACTCGGCGGGGACGGTCAGCCCCAGCCCGGCCATGATCTGAGGGAAAGCCTTGCTGCGCGTCTCGGGGTGTATCTGCGGGTGGTAGGTGCCCAGGGCGGCGATGTGCTCGTGCCCGAGGCCGTGCAGGTACCGGACCGCCTCCTCCATCGCGCGCTCGTTGTCGAGCATGAAGCCGGGGTACGGGCTGCCGGGCGGGATATAGTCGAACTCCAGCAGGTGAACGCCCCGGCCCGCGAGGCGGCGCAGGTAGTCGCGGCTCTCGTCGCCGTACCCGGGGCGCAGGATGATGCCCGCCACGCGCTGGCCGTACAGGCGCTGGAGTTCGGTGAGTTCGCGGGCGGCGCTGTATTCGTTCTCGCTGATGATCAGCGTGTAGCCCGCTGCGGCGAGGGTGCGGCCCGCGACGCGCGCAAATTCGGCGAAGAACGGCTCGACGACGCTCGCCACGATCAGCCCCACCGTGCGGCTCTGGCCGCCGCGCAGGCTGCCCGCGCGCTGATCGGGCTCGTACTCCAGGGTCTGCACGGCGGCCCGCACGCGGGCGAGGGTCTCGGGCGAGAGCTTGTCCGGTTCCCGCAGGGCGCGTTTGGCGGTGGTGGGGGAAACGCCCGCTAGGCGCGCGACGTCCTGGATGGTTGCCACGGGAAACATTGTAGTCGCCTCGCCTCCTGTGCCCTCATGCTAGGGCAAGGCCTGGTCTCGTGACCATTTCGGTGGATGAACCGAGTTCAGTTAGCCTTTCTCTTCCATAGACAGGCCAGCTCAGCTGTGTTTAACTGATGGACACGAGACCATTTCCAGCGCGGGGTGGAGCGGCCACCCTGCCCGTCCCCGCCCGCGTGTCGGGGGCGACGCACCGCGCCGTCTCCCGCCCCGGTGGAGGTTCCCGCATGCCACGTTCCCGTCTCCCGCTCGTCCTTCTGGCCCTGGCCCTCGGCGGCGCCGCACAGGCCGCCACGATCACCATCGCCACGGTGAACAACCCGGACATGGTGACGATGCAAAAGCTCACGCCGGAGTTCAACAAGAAGTACCCCGACATCAACGTGAAGTGGGTCGTGCTGCCGGAAAACGAGCTGCGCCAGAAGATCACGCTGGACGTGGCGAGCGGCGCGGGGAGCTTCGACATCGCCACTGTGGGCGTGTACGAGGTGCCCATCTGGGCCAAGAACGGATGGCTGGACCCACTGACGCCGCTCTTCCAGAAGAACCCCTCCATCGCCTCCTCGTACAAGCTCAACGACATCCTGCCCAGCGTCCGGGGCGCGCTGACGGTGAACGGGCAACTGTATGCCGTGCCCTTCTATGCCGAGTCGAGCATGACCTTCTACAACAAGGACCTGTTCAAGAAGGCCGGGCTCACCATGCCGCCAAACCCCACCTGGCAGCAGCTCCAGAGCTTCGCCGCGAAGATCCACAACCCCTCGCAGGGCGTGTACGGTATCTGCCTGCGCGGGCTGCCCGGCTGGGGCGAGAACATGGCCTTTATCACCACGATGGTGAACACCTTCGGCGGGCGCTGGTTCGACCAGAACTGGCAGGCGCAGCTCAACACCCCCGCGTGGAAGAATGCCCTGACCTTCTACGTGAACACGCTGAAGAAGTACGGCCCTCCCGGCGCGACGAGCAACGGCTTTACCGAGAACCTGACCCTGATGAGCCAGGGCAAGTGCGGCATGTGGGTGGACGCGACCGTAGCGGCGGGCTTCCTGTCCGACCCCGCCTCCTCCAAGATCGTGAAGTCGGTGGGCTTCGCCAACGCGCCGGTCGGCCCCGGCACCCCGCGCGGCAGCAACTGGTTCTGGTCGTGGAACCTGGCGATTCCCAAGAGCACCAAGCAGGAGGACGCCGCCTTCAAGTTCCTGACCTGGGCGACCAGCCCCGAGTACATCAACCTCGTCGCCCGCACGAAGGGCACCTGGGCCGCCGTGCCCCCCGGCACCCGCACGAGCACCTACACCAACCCCAACTACAAGAAGGCCGCCGGGGCGTTCAGCAATATCGTGCTGAGCAGCATCAACCGTGCCGACGTGACGAAGCCCACCAAGGACCCAGTGCCCTACACCGGCATCCAGTACGTGTCCATCCCGCAGTTCCAGGCGCTCGGCACGCAGGTCGGGCAGTACCTGGCGGGGGCGCTCAGCGGGCAAACCTCCATCGACCAGGCGCTGAAACAGGGCCAGGACGCCGCCAACCGGGTCGCCAAGGAGGGCGGGTACCAGAAGTAAGGCGGCCAAAGACGTGACGCCGCGAGGGGGGACGGGAGGAAGAGGCACGCCTTCCCGGTCCCCCGGCCCCCCATGAGGTGACCCCATGACCACGGCCCAGTCCCTGCCCACCACGACGACCCGGGTGCCGCCCGCCCCCAAGCGTGGCCTGCGCCTCACGCCCGCCGCCCTGATGTGGCCCGCGCTGCTGTACCTGATCCTGACGACCCAGGTGCCGTTTTTCATGACGGTGTACTACTCGTTTTTCCGGTACAACCTCGTGGACCCCACCAGCCGCCCCTTCATCGGGTTTGAGAACTACCAGACGCTGCTCACCGACCCGCAGAACCTGAGAATTCTGCTGAACACGGTCGTGCTGGCGGGCGGGACCCTGATCCTGACCCTGATCATCGGCGGGGGGCTGGCGCTGCTGCTCAACCGTGAGTTTCTGGGACGGGCGCTGCTGCGGACCCTGCTGATCTCCTCGTTCCTGGTGATGCCCATCGTGACAGCGGTGATCTGGAAGAACATGCTGCTGAGCCCCACCTCGGGCCTGTTCGCGTGGGTATCGCAGAGCCTGGGCCTCGCGCCCGTGGACTGGCTGGGCCAGCACCCCATGCTCTCGGTCATCATGATGATCACCTGGGAGTGGACCCCGTTTGCCGCGCTGATCCTGCTCACCGGCCTGCAGAGCCTGCCCGACGACCAGATCGAGGCCGCGCGGCTCGACGGCGCCAGCCCCTGGCAGGAATTCCAGCACATCGTCCTGCCGCACTGGATGCAGGCCATCCAGGTCGTCGTCCTGATGGAGACCATCGCGCTGCTTCAGGTGTACGGCGAGATCTACGGCTCGACCTCGGGCGGCCCCGGCATCGCCACGACGAACCTGCCCTACTTCATCTACCAGAAGGCGTTCGCGGAGTACAACATCGGCCTGGCGAGCGCGGCGGGCGTTCTGACGGTGATCTTCACCAATATCCTGGCCGTGTACCTGCTGAAACTGATCAGCCGCACGACCGCGGGCAACCGGGGAGCCTGAGATGACGACGCTGCCGACGAACCGCACTGTCAGCGACCGCCACCGCTGGCGCAACATTCTGCTCACGCTGCTGACCTACCTGATCGCGCTGGCCTTCCTGTTCCCGCTCGTGTGGATGATCCTGGCCGCCTTCAAGACCGAGGCGGAGGCCTTCGCCACGCCACCCGTCTTCTTCTTCACCCCGATCTGGGACAACTTCCAGCGGGCGCTGCCAACCTACCTGCCCGCACTGAAGAACTCGCTGATCGCGGCCATAGGTTCCACCCTGCTCGCCTTCATCCTGGGGCTGCCCGCCGCCTTCGCGCTCGCGGTGTACCCCACCCGCCGGGCGCAGGGCGTGCTGACCTGGATGCTCTCGACCAAGTTCATGCCCGCCGTGGGCGTGATCGTGCCCCTCTTCCTGCTGTTTCGCAACCTGGGGCTGCTCGACACCCTGCCCGGCCTGATCCTGATGTATACGACGATGAATCTGCCCCTGGTCGTGTGGATGATGCACTCGTACATGTCCGAAATCCCGTTTGCCATCTACGAGGCCGCGAAGGTGGACGGCGCGTCGGTGGCGCAGGAGTTCTTCGGGATCGCGCTGCCGCTCTCCATGCCGGGCATCGCCGCGACCGCGCTGCTGGCCCTGATCTTCGCCTGGAACGAGGTGTTCTTCGCCCTGAACCTCACCTCGGCGGACGCCGCGCCGCTGAGCGTCTTCATCGGCGAGTTCAAGACCAGCCAGGGCTTGTTCTGGGCACAACTGAGCGCCGCCGCCACGCTGACCGTGCTGCCCGTGCTGATCTTCGGCTGGATCGCCCAGCGCCAGCTTGTGCGCGGACTGAGCTTTGGCGCGGTGAAATAAGGGCGGGTGGGGATACCCTCTCAAGAAGTGGGGGATGGAGACCGGCCCTGAACCGCCCTCCCGCGCTTCGGGGCCTTCTCCTCCCCGCGCCAGGCCCGCCGATCCCCTCATCCTGCTGGAGTGTTCATGACCGTCAAACTCAACCTGTCCACCCTTGCCACTCTCGGCCCCGGCGTCGCCGTGCCCCAGTACAATCCCCGGCGGCTGACCTCCGGCATCGTCCACTTCGGCGTCGGGGGCTTTCACCGCTCGCACGAGGCCATGTACATCGACCGGCTGCTGAACGTGGGCGGGCATTCCGAATGGGCGATCTGCGGGGTGGGCGTGCTGCCCGGCGATGCCCGGATGCGCGACGTGTTCGCCCGCCAGGACAACCTGTACACCCTCGTCACCCGGTCGCCAGAGGGTCAGTCGGAGGCGCGCGTCATCGGCTCAGTTCACGAATACCTGTTCGCGCCGGACGACCCGGGGGCGGTGCTGGAGAAGCTGGCCGACCCCGCGACAAAGATCGTCTCCCTGACGGTCACCGAGGGCGGCTACGGCATCAACAACGTCACCGGCGAGTTCGACCCCTCGACCCCAGACCTCCGGCACGACCTGACGCCGGGCTCAGCGCCCCGGACCGTCTTCGGTTTCATCACGGAAGGACTGCGGCAGCGGCGGGAGCGCGGCCTGGCGCCCTTCACGGTCGTGTCCTGCGACAACATGCAGGGGAACGGCCATGTGGCGGGGCGGGCCTTCACCGCCTTCGCCCGGCTGAAAGACCCCGAACTGGGGGAATGGGTCGCGCGGCACGTCGCCTTTCCCAACTCGATGGTCGACCGCATCACGCCCGTGACCACCCCGCAGATGCGGCAGCAGGTGGCCGACGAGTACGGCATCGACGACGAGTGGCCGGTGGTGGCGGAGTCGTTCACCCAGTGGGTGCTGGAGGACACCTTCACGCTGGGGCGGCCCCCGCTGGAAGGGGTCGGGGTGCAGCTCGTGAGTGACGTGGAGCCCTACGAGCTGATGAAGCTGCGGCTGCTGAACGCCTCCCACCAGGCGATTGGCCACCTGGGGCTGCTCGCCGGGTATACCTACGCGCACGAGGTCTGCCAGAACCCGGCCTTCGTGGACTTCCTGCTGGGGTACATGGCCCAGGAGGCCACGCCCACCCTGCGCCCGGTGCCGGGGATCGACCTGGCGGCCTACGGGAAGGAACTCATCGCCCGTTTCGCCAACCCCGCCATCGGGGACACCCTGGCCCGCCTGGTCGTGGAGGGGTCCGAGCGCATCCCCAAGTTCCTGCTGCCGGTCATCCGCGAGCAATTGGCCTCGGGCGGGGAGATCGCGCGCTCGGCGCTGGTCGTCGCCGGGTGGAGCGTTTACATCGCCGCCGCTCACGAGGGGCACTTCCCGACCCTGGTGGATCCCCGGGCGGAACAATTGACGGACGCCGTCCTCCGCGAAGCCCGGCAGCCGGGGGCGTTCCTGGAGCTTCAGGACATTTTCGGCGACCTGGGGCAGAACGCCCGCTTCCGCTCGGCGTACCTGGAGGCGCGGGACCGCCTGCGCCGGGAGGGAGTCACGGGGGCGATTCAGGCCGCTGCTCAGAACCCCGCCGGAGCTCCAGTCGGCGCGCGGTCGGAGTGAGCCAGGACAAGAAATCCCGCCTTTCCCCCTCACCCAAGGAGCCCCCATGACCACCCTCACCCCCTCCACCACTGGCATCCTCGACCTCTTCCGGCTGGACGGGAGGCACGCCCTTGTCACGGGGGGCGCGCAGGGCATCGGCCTGGAGATCGCGCGGGGACTGGCCGAGGCCGGGGCGCGCGTGACGGTCGCGGACCTGAACCCGGATGTGGGCGAGGGCGCGGCCCGCAATCTGGGCGGCGCGTTCGAGGTCTTGAACGTGACGGACCCGGAGGCGGTTCGGGCACTGGCCGGGCGACTCCCCGACGTGGACATCCTCGTGAACAACGCTGGAGTCGTCCGCAACACTCCCGCCGAGGACACCGACGACGACGACTGGCGGGCTGTGATGGGCGTCAACCTGGACGGCGTGTACTGGTGCTGCCGGGAGTTCGGCAGAAACATGCTTGCGCGGGGACGGGGCAGCATCGTCAGCACCGCAAGCATGAGCGGCTTAATCAGTAACCACCCGCAGCCGCAGGCGGCGTACAACGCCTCGAAGGCCGCCGTCATCCACCTCACCCGTTCCCTCGCGGGCGAGTGGGCAGGGCGGGGGGTGCGCGTGAACGCGGTCGCGCCGGGCTATACCGCGACCCCGCTGACGAAGCGTGGCCTCGAAACTCCCGAATGGGCGAGCGTGTGGCTGAGCGAAACGCCGATGGGCCGCCTCGCCGAGCCGCGCGAGATCGCCCCGGCCGTGCTGTTCCTCGCCAGCGACGCCGCGAGCTTCGTCACCGGGCACACCCTCGTTGTGGACGGCGGGTACACGGTGTGGTGAGGAGAAGTGCCGGATTCCGTCTGAAACGTCGGAAGGCCCTCCCCAAGTTCGCAACGGCAATGCGGGTTGTGCCCCTCCCACCTTGCTGGGGAGGCCGGGTGGGGGGAACGCAGACGACCTCCCAGCGCCCTTAGCCGCCCATTCAGGCCCTTTTCCAAGACGCTCTCAAAAGGTGGACTCATGACAACCCCCGGTTCCCGCTCCGCCCGCACCAGCGTCCTTCACGGCACCCGCGACCTGCGCTGGGAGACGCGCGAGGTGGCGGCGCCTGGCCCCCGCCAGGTCCGTGTACAGGTGCGGCGCATCGGCGTGTGTGGCAGCGACGTTCACTACTACACGTACGGCAGGATTGGGGAGTTCGTGGTGGAGGCCCCGCTCGTCCTCGGCCACGAGGTCATGGGTGTGGTGGACGCGGTCGGCGAGGGCGTGACCCACGTGAAGCCCGGCGACCGGGTGGCGCTGGAACCCGGCTATCCCTGCCGCCGCTGCGCCTACTGCAAGCGGGGCGAGTACAACCTCTGCCCGGGGATGACCTTCATGGCGACGCCGCCCATCCACGGGGCGCTGGCCGAGCACGTGATCTGGCCGGACGACTTCGCCTTCAAGCTTCCTGATGCGATCAGCGACGACGCCGGTGCACTCATCGAGCCCCTGGCCGTGGGCGTCTGGGCGGCGCGCAAGGGGGCGGTCTCACCCGGGCAGAGCGTCGCGGTCTTCGGGGCCGGGCCTATCGGCTGCACGACCCTGCAAGCGGCGAGGGCGGCGGGAGCGACGACCCTGATTGCCGTCGATTTGGAGGATTTCCGGCTCGACCTGGCGCGGAAAGTTGGGGCAACGCACACGATCAATGCGCGGGTGGAGAACTCCCTCGCCCGTCTCCGGGACATTACCCGGGGTGACCTCCCGCTCTCACATGCCGGGGTGGCCGTGGCCTTCGAGACGGCGGGGAGCCTGCCGACCACCCGCCTGAGCCTCGCCGCACCTCGTCCGGGCGGAACGACCGTGCTGGTGGGCTTGCCACCCGACCCCGAGGTCAGCCTGGACATCGTGAGCGCGGCCAGCCGGGAGGTGAGCATCCGGGGCGTGTTCCGCTACGCGAACTGCTACCCAGCGGCCATCGCGCTTGTGGAGAGCGGGGCGGTGAACCTCGACGCCCTGGTGACGCACCGCTACACCTTCGACCGGACGCCGGAGGCCTTCGAGTTCGCCGACCGCGAGAAGCGGACCAGCATGAAGGTCATGATCGACGTGGGCTGACCTCCTGCGGCGCGTCCTCCAGTTCCCGGCACCCATACGCCTTTTGCCGGATGCAACCCCCGACTCCCGGGAGGCGTACTGTGGGGCATGAGTGCTGATAAACCCGAGCCGCTGACGCCCCCCGAGTCGCTGCTGAACGCCCCGGCGGCGGTGCCCCAGGTTCCGGCGCAGGAGGCTCCCGACATGGTGCCCCTCTCCCCCGAGGACCGCGCGCGGCTGGACACGATGGCGCGGGCCTTTGTCGAGGACGTGCTGCACGCGGGCACCCACAGCCCGGAGTTCAAGCGCAAGCTTGACGCCGTGCATGATCTCGGCGCCCCGGAGCAGCGGGCAGCGGCGCAGGTGTCGAGCCGGATGCTGGAGCGCCCCCTGCGAGCCACCCGTGCCGGAGCCCTGGCCGAGGGCAGCGACATCCTGAAGGGCCTGACTGACCTGCGCCGCACGGTGGAGGACCTCGACCCCAGCCGCACGCCCACCATGCGCGGCTTTTTCGGCAAACTGCCGGGGGGGCGCAAGGCCCAGAACGCGCTCGACCGTTACCAGAGCGCCCAGAGTCACCTCAACGCCATTCTGGAGACGCTCTACCGCTCCCAGGACGAGTTGAGGCGCGACAACGCCAGCATCGAGACGGAAAAGGTCCACCTCTGGGAGACCATGCAGAAGCTGCGCCAGTACGCCCACGTCGGCAAAGCGGTGGACGACGCCCTCACGCAGCGGCTGGCCCTGCTGGAGAGCACCGACCCCGAAAAGGCCCGCCTCGTGCGTGAGGAACTGCTCTTCGCGGTCCGCCAGCGCGTCACCGACCTGCTGACCCAGCTCGCGGTGGGGATTCAGGGCTACCTCGCGCTCGATCTGGTGCGGCGCAACAACCTCGAACTCATCAAGGGGGTGGACCGGGCGACGACGACCACGGTGAGTGCCCTCAGGACGGCGATCATGGTCGCGCAGGCGCTCGGCACCCAACAAGCGGTGCTGGGGCAGGTCACGGCGCTGAATGACACGACGGGCCGCATGATCGGCTCGACCGCCAGCCTGCTCCGGCAGCAGTCCACCGAGATTCAGAAGCAGGCCGGAAGCGCAACGGTGGACCCGCAGGTCATCCAGAACGCCTTCCGCGAGGTGTACGGGGCGCTCGACGCGATCAGCACCTACCGCACCCAGGCGCTCGACCGCTTCAAGGACACCATTCAGGTGCTGAGCCGCGAGGTTGGCCAGGCCCAGACCTACCTCGACCGCGAGCGCCAGAGCGCCGCACGCGAGGTGGCGCAGGGGTTGAACGTGACCGAGAGGGGCGACCTGAAGCTTTGACCGTTCGCGCCCGGCTTATACACGACCTGGCGGGGCGGCTGGACGTCCAACCTGCCCGCCCCGTGCTGCGCGTCGCCGTGGACGGGGTGGACGGCGCGGGCAAGACGACTTTCGCGGACGAACTCGCCGCCGCGCTGCGCGAGCGGGGTCGAAGCGTCATCCGCGCCTCGGTGGACGGCTTTCACGCACTACGGGAGGCGCGTTACCGCCGGGGCCGCACCTCCCCCGAAGGTTTCTACCGTGACTCCTACAATTATCCGGGACTGCGGTCGGCGCTGCTCAATCCGCTGGGGCCAGGTGGGTCGGGGCGTTACCGAACCGCGATCTTCGACCACGTGACCGACTCGCCCGTGGAGATGCCGGAATTCGCGGCGACGGACGGCAGCATCCTCATCCTCGATGGCCTGTTCCTGCACCGCCCGGAGTTGAGGGACGTGTGGGACGACTCGGTGTTCCTGCACGTGGACTTTGAGGTCTCGGTGCCCCGTGGCGCCGCTTGTAGACCGGGATACGGGTCCCCCGACCCTCAGGCCGAATCGAACCGCCGCTACGTGGAGGGCAACCGCCTGTACTTCCGGGAGGCCGAGCCGCAGCGGCACGCGGGCGTGGTGGTGGACCACAACGATCTGAACAACCCCTGTTTCCTGCCGGGCAGGGATGCCGGGGATTGACGAACGGGACGCGCGGGCGGTCCTGGGCCCTTCCGCACGGTTCCTGGCGTCCGGGGCGACCTGCGTTGCATTCACGGATGGGCGCCGGGTGGTGCGGCTGGCCGCCCTGAATGGCCGGGAAGCCACGCGATTGAACGTAGACGCTGCCATCCGAACCGCCCTCCGGTCCTCAGGAGTGCCCACGCCGGAGGCGCTGGAGGTCGGTCTTCTCCCCTCTGGCCGGGCGTTCACGGTGGACACGTTGGCAGGCGGGGACGGGAGCGGGCCTTCCCCAGCGGGCTGGGCGGACCTGGGCGGCGCGCTGGCCGTCCTCCACGCCCTCCCCCATAGGGGTTACGGGCTGCTGGAGGACCGGGCGGACGCCTTCCAGGGCCTCGCTTCCACACCGGCAAGTGGCCTGCGGACCCGGCTGGAGGAGGCGTGGCCGTTCGGGGAAACCGACCTGAAGGCGCATCCCCTGGTCGCCGCCGCCCCCGACCTCGCCGGGCCCCTGGCCGGGTTGGAGGGGGACCTGCGGGACGTGATCGGGGGCAGGACGGCCCTTTGCCACACCGACCTGCACGGCGAGCAGTTCCGCTGGCGGGAGGGTCGCCTGGCCGCTCTGCCGGACTTCGGGGACGCCGCCATCGGCCCTCCCGCCTGGGACGTGGCGAGCCTCGCCTACTTTCACGGCTGGTCCGTGGCGGAGGAGGTCGCCCGGGCGGCGGCCCTCCCCTGCGGGCGCGAGGCGGCCCTGTTCGGCCTGCTCCTCGCCTTTCACCGGGCCAGCCGCGCCGTCACCCTGAGGCACCCGGCCCGGACGACAGAAGCTGTGGCCTTTGCCCGGGGCTGTCTGGCGCGGCTGGCGGGGAGGCGGTTCTCCCCCCATGAGCGCCCTGCCAACAGGGCCTAAAGCGAAGACGGCTGGCGCCGCTCAGGGGGGGCGCCGACAATCGGGGCGGGGGGGTAGCATGGCCCAGGACCGCTTTCTCGACCGTCAGGACGCCGGGCGGCAGCTCGCGGCGAGGCTGCTGGAACGGCACGACTGGCCTGATACGACCGTCCTCGCCCTTCCCCGGGGCGGCGTGCCGGTGGCTTACGAGGTTGCCTACGCCCTGCGTGCCCCCCTCGACGTGTTCCTCGTCCGCAAGCTCGGCCTGCCCGGGCACGAGGAGGTGGCGATGGGCGCCATCGCGTCCGGGGGCGTGCGGGTGCTGAACGAGGACCTGGTTCGCCGCGCGGGTGTATCGGAGCCGTCCATCGCTGCCGTCGAGGAGCGCGAGCAGGCCGAACTCGCCCGCCGCGAGCGCGCCTACCGCGAGGGCCGCACCCCGGCTCCGGTGGAGGGCCGCACCGTGCTGCTGATTGACGACGGCGTGGCGACCGGGGCCACCCTGCGCGCCGGGCTCCAGGCATTGCGTGCCCTCTCCCCCGCCCGCGTGGTGGTCGCCGTGCCCGTCGCCCCGCCCGAAACCTGCCGCCTCCTGGAGACTCAGGCCGACGAGGTGATATGCCTGTTGACCCCGCGCGACTTCATGGCGGTCGGCCAGTTCTACGCCGACTTCCACCAGACGACCGACGACGAGGTGCGCGACCTGCTGACGCGCGCCGCCTCCCTCCACCCCACCCAGGAGTGACGCCATGCCCCATCCCGAATCCGACCTGATCCAGACCCTGCGCGGCGCGGCCGGACCCCTGAACGGGGCCTCGGACGACTACGACGACCTGCTGACGCGTATCGGGGACGCCCGTTTCGTCCTGATCGGCGAGGCCTCGCACGGCACGCACGAGTTCTACCGGGAGCGGGCGCGGCTGACCCGGCGGCTGATCGAGGAGCGAGGCTTCACGGCCGTCGCGGTGGAGGCCGACTGGCCTGACGCTTACCGCATCAACCGCTACGTCCGCGGCCAGAGCGATGACGGCAGCGCCGAGGAGGCCCTGGAGGACTTCCAGCGCTTCCCCAAATGGATGTGGCGCAACGAGGATGTCCACAACTTCGTCGAGTGGCTGCGAGACCACAACGAGCGCCACCCGGGCGAGGAGGCGGGCTTCTACGGCCTGGACCTCTACAGCCTGCACCGCTCGATGCGCGCGGTCGTCGAGTACCTGGACACAGTGGACCCGGAGGCGGCGGCCCGCGCCCGGAAGCGCTACGCCTGCTTCGACCACTTCGGCGAGAACCCGCAGGCTTACGGCTACGCCACCGAGTACGGCAACCGCGAGCCCTGCGAGGACGCGGCGGTGGGCCAGCTCCTCGAACTTCAGCGGCGGGAGGCGGAGTTGAGCCGCAGCCCCCTGGGCGAGGACGAACACTTCTACGCCGAGCAGAACGCGCGGCTGGCGATCAACGCCGAGAACTACTACCGGTCGATGTTCCGGGGCCGCGACGAGTCCTGGAACATCCGCGACTCGCACATGGCCGAGACGTTGGGGGCGCTGGTCGAACACGGCGAGGGTCAGGGCCGCCCGCCCAAGATCGTGGTCTGGGCGCACAACTCGCACCTGGGGGACGCCCGCGCGAGCGAGATGGGCTGGGCGCGCGGCGAACTCAACCTGGGACAACTCACGCGCGAGCGCTGGCCCGAGGAGACCTTCATCGTCGGTCAGAGCACCCACCACGGCACCGTGACCGCCGCCGACGACTGGGACGAGCCCGCCCGAACCAAGCGGGTGCGCCCCGGCCTGCCCGGCAGCCTGGAGGACGTGCTGCACGAGGTCGGCGGCAGCTTCTGGCTCGACCTGCGCGACCCGGGTCTGACGGGAGCCCTGCGGGGCGAGCGGCTGCAACGCTTCATCGGCGTGATCTACCGCCCCGAGACGGAGCGCTGGAGCCACTACGTCCACACGCGCCCGGGCGAGATGTACGACGCCCTCCTGCATTTCGACGAGACGAGCGCTGTGGTGCCGCTGGACGCCACCGCCGGGGATGAGGAGGAAGAGGTGGCCGACACCTTCCCCTTCGGGCAGTAAAGGCGCAGGGGAGAGCTTGCCTGCCCCCTCCCGAGGGGTACGGCGGCTCTCCTCCCCCTTTCATGCCCCCATCGCGACAACACGCAATCTCACGCTATTAACGCTGCCATTAACGTTTTGATGTCGCACGGCTGGATATGACATGAGGTGAGACGGCTGCACACACGTCCCTCTCCCGTTCTCGCTATATCCGCCCCTTAAAACACGTGAGGTCCGCATGATGAACAAAGCACCCCTTCGCCGTTCGGCCACCGTCGCGCTCGCCCTGACCCTCTCGCTGGGCCTGATGGCCTGTGGTGGCGGAATCACCCCGACCGTCATCGAGGTCACCGACGTCAACATCACGCTGGACAGAAACACGCTGTCCCCAGGTGAGACCACCATGGCCCACGTCGTCGTTCGCGGCAACGTCGTGGAGCAGTTGCCCAGCCAGGCGGTGACCTGGACCTCCAGCGACAAGACTGTCGCGACGGTTGACGATAATGGCCTGATCACCGCCAAGGGGGTCGGCAAGGCCACCATCCGCGCGGCCTCGGCGGTTCCCGGCTTCACCAACATCTTCAGCGATACGACGATCACGGTGGTGGCGGCGGAAACGGCGTACCCCACCGCCCGGTTCAGCTTCCGCCCGGTGAAGACAGCGGGGCCGGTGCCGACGGGCTACACCGCCGACAACGGCCTGCCCTACAACACGGCCCGCGGCTACGGCTGGGTCACCCAGGACAGCGCCCGCAGCGTGACTCCCACCCCCATCGACGCTTCCAAGAACACCCGTGACCGCCGCACTGACATAGGCGCCACCACTGCGGTGGAGGAGCGCCAGTACACCCTGATTCACCTGCAATGCGGCAACATCTGCAAGCTGCCGCACATCACCGAGAACGTGGCCTGGGAGTACCGGGTCGAGCCCGGCAAGTACAACGTCACTGTCGGTGTGGGTGACGCCAACCAGAGCACCCAGGACAGCGGCCCCAGCCTGCATACCGTTAACGTGGAGGGGGTCACGCTGATCGACCAGTTCAAGGCCACTCGCGCCAACCCCTTCAAGGAGGCGACCACGGTTAACGCAGTTCCCGTTACGGACGGTCTACTGACCATCGACGCCATCGGCGGGACGAACACCAAGATCAACTACGTCATGATCACCCGCGTGGAGTAAGCGCCGGGAGAAAGAAAGGAGGAGGGGCGCGAGCAGTCGACCCCTCCTCCTTTCTCTCTCCCGCCCTTCAGCCCCCCCGCGCCTCGACCTCGGCCTGCTTCTCGCCCCAGGCCTCCATCCTCGCCTCTAGCTGCACTTCGAGGTCATGCACGGCCCGCCCCAATGTCACGAAGTCGGCGTCGGGCGGGGCACTGGACAATGCGGCCTGGGCGTGGAGGAGATCGTTCTCCAGTCGGGAGATGTCCGCCTCAATGGCCTCCACCTCGCGCTTGAGGTGCCACAGGCCCTTGCCCTTCGGGGTGGGTGAGGGGGCAGGCTTCGGCTCGGGCCGGACCTCCGCCGCCTGCGCGGGGCGGTGCTTGGCCTTGTAGTCCTCCCAGCCGGGGTACTCGTAGAATGCCCCGTCCTCAATCAGCCAGATGCGGTCGGCCAGCCCCTCGATGAAGGCGCGGTCGTGGCTCACCATGATGAGCGTGCCCGTGTAGGCGCTCAGGGCGTCCTCCAGGGCCTCGACCATCTCCATGTCGAGGTGGTTGGTCGGCTCGTCGAGCACGAGGAGATTGTGGTCCTCCTGCGCGAGCTTGAGCAGCGCCAGCCGCGCCCGCTCGCCGCCCGAGAGGATGCGGGCGGGCTTGTCGTGCTGATCGTAGGGGAACATGAAGGTGCCCAGCAGGGTGTGCGCCTCCACGTCCTTCTGAACGTACTCGCGGGCCACGTCGTACAGCGTCTCGGAAGGGTCCACGCCGCGCAGGGCCTGGTCGTAGTAGCCGACGCTGACGCGGGCGCCGGTCAGCACCCGGACGCGCGGATCGTCACCCGGCGTCAGGCCCAGCAGGGTCCGCAGCAGGGTGGTCTTCCCCGCCCCGTTGCGCCCTATGATCGCCACCCGGTCGCCGCGCCGGAGTTGTACGTTCACGTCCTGGAAAAGGGTCCGGCCGCCCAGCGCCTTGGAGACATGCCGCGCGTCGAGCACCACGTCGCCGCTCTCGGGGGCGTGGAAGGTGATGCGGGTGCTACGTTCCTCGGGCGGGGGGGCACTCGTGGCGCGCGCCTGCATTCGGTCCACCCGGGCCTGCATCGCCTTGGCGCGGCGGGCGAGCTTGCTCATGCCCAGGCCCCAGACCTTCATGCGGTCGGCACTGGCCTGGAGGGTGGCGATAGCCTTCGCGTCCTGCGCGTACTGCGCCGCCTGCCGCTCCAGTTCGGCGTCCAGAGTCTCGCGGAAGGTCGTGTAGCCGCCGGGATACACCTTCAGCGTGCCGCCGCGCAGGTACGCCGTCTCCTTCGTCACCGCGTCGAGAAAGGCGCGGTCGTGGCTGATGACGAGGACGGCGCCGGGGTAGCGGCCCAGGAACGTCTCCAGCCATTCCACCATCACGATGTCGAGGTGATTGGTCGGCTCGTCCAGCAGCAGCACGTCGGGATTCTCGACGAGGAGGGCGGCCAGGGCGAGGCGGGTGCGCTCGCCGCCCGAGAGGCCAGACACCTGCTCCCCCTCGCGGCCCCGGAAGCCGAAGGCCAGCGTGACCGCCTCCTTGCGGCCCCGGCGCTCGAAGCCGCCCCGGCGGACGTAATGTTCCAGGACTTCCTCGTGGTGCAGCACGCTCTCGGGAGTGCCGCTCGCCATCGCCGCCGCGGCTTCCGTGAGTTCCGCCTCCAGCGCGTCGAGGTCGTGGAAGGCGGCTTCCAGCACGCTGTCCACGGTCGCTTCCGGCGGAAAGGTGGGGTCCTGGGTCAGCGCCCGGACGCGGACACCGGGGCCGCGGCGCACCGTTCCGCCATCAGGCCGCACCTCGCCCGTGAGCAGGCGCAGCAGCGTGCTCTTGCCCGCCCCGTTGCGGCCCACCAGGCCCACCCGGTCACCGGGCTCGACGGCAAAACTCACCCCCGACAGGACGGTGAGGGGTCCATACTCCTTCGTGGCGTCCTGAACGGCGACCAGCACGCCGGGCAGTATACGGTTTTCCACGCCCCGGCCCGCTTTTTCCCGTAAGCTGGGGGGGTGATACGGATTCCGCTCAGCTCCGGACTGTCCGGTCTGTCCTCTCCGGGAGCGGCGCCGCAGGGTCCTCTGTTCGGCAGCCCCACACGTGTCAGCCGCGTTTCCCCCCAGCCCAACACCGCGCCGGAGGCGGCATGAGGGCCACCCCGTGGCCGCCTCCCGCCCGAACCCGCCTCGTCCTCGCCGCGCTGCTGCTGGGGACCGCCTCCGCGCAGAGTGCCCCGCTGGTGGCCCAGCAAGTCCTGGGCCGCGCGGAGGTGCTGGAGGACATCGCCTGGCGGGCCATCAGCGGGCCGACTCCGGTGCGCCAGGGCCTGCGGACGGGAGCCGGGCGGGTCTGGCTGGCGAGCAGTGGGGGCGGGCGTTCGGGCACGGTCCTCGTCGGCCCGGAGTCGCGCCTGCGGGCGTACCGGGACGAGGCGGACCTGCAGGGTGGGCAGTTCCTGCTGCGGGGGCCGGTCGGCGCGCATGTGCTGGGCAATCACCTCGTGCTGGAGGGGGGCGCCCAGGCGCGAGTGGACCTGGGGACGAACGGGACCCCGCGCCGGGTCGCCCTGCTGGCGGGGAACGGCCGTCTTGCGGTGGCGGGGCGGGTGGTGTCGCTGAACGCCGGGCGGCAGGTCGCGCTGGGGTCGGGGGTGGTGAGCGCCTTCGCCGAGACGGATCCCTGGTACGCCGCCCAGTTCACGGGGGTGGGCCGGGTGACCGTGCAGGCCACGCGCGGCCCGGTCTACGTGGGCGGGGACGCGGGGCGGCAGATCGCGCGGATCGGCACCGCCCTGGGGACCGGAAACCGGCTGATCACCGGCGACAACGCCTGGGCCGAGGTGGGCTACGCGGGGGGCGGCTACCTGCGCCTTCAGGAGGGGGGCGAACTCGACGTGCTGGGCACCGAGCGCACCGTCCTGGGTCACGAGGTCACGCTGGGGCTCACGCGCGGCAGCGTCCTGAACGTGGTCCAGGGCGGGGGGCCCGGAACGCCGCTCGCCAATTCCGCCGTACGCGGCAGCCTGTTCCGGGTGGGGGCGGCGAGGCTGGCGCAGACCTTCGGGGACCCCGGCGTGATCGCCAGTGCGGGACCCGCCCGCACCACCACCCCTTCCCGCCCGCCCGTGCCCGCCACCCCGGCCGGGTCCTCCCTGACCCTCCAGCTCGACCCGGTTCCCGGGGCGTTGCGGGACCTGACGCTGGGGGTGAGCAGCCTGCCGGGCGCCCGCGTGGTCGCCCAGGTGGGTACGCGCTCCTTCCCGCTGACCCCGGTGGGCGGCAAGCCCGGGCGCTTCCGGCTGGACCGGGCGGCGCTGGCGGAAGGTCCGCACACCGTTCAGGTCCGGGCCGAGTGGCGCGGGCAATTGCGGACGCGCCTCCTGAAGGTCACCATCGACCGCACGCCCCCGACCCTGGGCAACCTGCGGGCCGAGCGCGCGGGCCGGGTGCTCCTGCTGAGCGGCAGCGTGCGTGAGGCCGGGGCCGGGCGGGTGGACCTGACCGCGAACCTGGGCGGGGAGAGTTTCCGGCAGTCCGTCACGCTCGCGGGGGGCACGGGCACTTTCCGGCTGACCCTCCCGGCCCCGGCGCCCGGCACGCCCGTCCGCGTAACGGTGCGCGACGAGGCGGGAAACGAGGCCCATGCGGTCCCCTCCTGAACGCCCGCTGACGCGGCTGATGGTGCCCGCCGCGGCCCTGCTCGCCCTGGGGCTGGCGCTCGCGCTTCCCGACAACGACCGGCTGTGGGACGCGCTCAACCGCGCGCTGCCCGCCCCCCCCGACCCGCGCGTGGTCGTCGTGGGCGTGGACGACGCCTCGCTGCAAGACTACGGCCCGTTGCCGGGCTGGCCGCGCGGCCTGTACGGGCAGGCCCTGCGGACCCTGGACGAGGCGGGGGTGCAGACGGTGGGCCTCGACCTGCCCCTCACCGACCTGGGCAGGGAGGATGGGGCGCTCACCACGGTCTTCGCCCGCCCGAACGTGGTGGTGGCGGTGGAGCCGGGCGAGACGCTCGCCGTGCCGCGCGCCCGGACGGGGGTGGACACCCTGAATACCGACCCGGACAGCACGGTGCGCCGCTTCCAGACAGCCTACCCGGACCCCGGGGGCACCGTCCAGCCGTCTTTCGCGCGCCAGCTCGCGGTCAGCGCGGGCCAGCCCGTGCCGCTGGAGACCGAGCCCCAACTCCTGCGCTACCGCCGCAGCGATCCCGCCCACCTGGCTGTCATCCCCTTCCGGGACGTGGTGAACGGCAACGTGCGCTTCGGGGACCTCCAGGGCCGGGTGGTCCTGATCGGCCTGACGGCGGAGGGGCAGCCCGGCGCCACCCGGCGGGACGTGGCGGGAGAGGTCACCCCCGCTGTGCTCCTCCACGCGGGGGCCGTGTCCACGCTGCTGGGCGCGCCGCTGCTGAAGTTGCCGCTGTGGCTCACCGCGCTGCTGTCGGTGGCCGCCGCCGTGCTGGCCGTCCTCGTGCGGGGCCTGTGGGGCTTTGTGATCGCGCTGGGGGCACTCGGTCTGGCGGTGCCGCTGTGGCTGGTGAACGTGCTGTTCTCGGGCATGACAGTCTCGCTCGCCGCGATCCTGGGCACCGCCCTGGTCGCCCTGGAACGTTGGTGGACCCTGCGTAACCTGGGCACCCGCGATCCTCTCACTGGCTTCGGTAACCGCCTCGCCTTTACCCGCGCCATTGAGGACCGCTGGCCGGGCCGCGCCGGGCGCCCCATCGGCCTGTTGCTGGTGGACCTCAGCGGCTTCCGGCGGGTGAACGAGACCTACGGCCGCGCCGCCGGGGACGAGGTGCTGCGCCAGCTCGCGGGCCGCCTCCAGACCTCCAAGCGCCGGGGCGACATGGTCTTCCGCTGGGGTCCCGACGAATTCGCGGTTCTGCTCGACAACGCCCGGCCCGCCGACCTCACCAGGCTGAGCGAGGGGGTGCAGCAGTCCGTGGACGGCCTGAGCTACCGCGACGTGACCGTACGCGCCAGCGTGGGCGCCGCCGCCACCGGCCCGGAAACCCGCACCCCAACCGATCTGGTGGAGGCGGCCAGCCGCAGCCGTTACAGGATGAAGTACCAGCAGGAACAGCGGGAGTAGGGCGTTCAGCAGTCAGACAGAAAGGAAACAGCCGCCAGCACCCCGCTGACGGCTGCTTGCCGACTGCTGTCTATCTCCCCGCCAGCGTCTCCCAAATCGCCGGGTTCGCCGCCCAGCCGTACCACAGGTTGGGAAGAATGCCCAGGACCGTGACGCCAACCACGCCCAGGGCGACGGTGAAGGTGGTCGCCGCGCGCTCCCCGTGGGGGTACTCGCGGGCGGGAGTGCGGTCGGGCATGAACATCAGCATGGCCGGGCGCAGGTAGTACACGAGCGCGGCGACGCTGGCGAGGGCCGCGAGGACGGAAATCCACACGTACCCGTTCTGGAAGGCCGCCTGGAACGCCAGGTACTTGCCGAAGAAGCCCGCAAAGGGCGGCAACCCAGCCAGAGAGGCGAGGCAGACCCCCAGCGCTACCGCGTAGGCCGGGTGGCGGTAGTACAACCCGCGCAGGTCAGTGATGCTCATGCCCGCCTCGGTGCGTTGCAGCGCCGCGACGATGGCAAGGGAGGCGGCGGTCATCAGGGTGTACACGAGGAGGTAGTACGCCAGCGCCGCCCCGCCCAGACCGGGCACGCCCAGCAGCGTCATCGCCAGGAAGCCTGTGTGCGCGACCGCCGAGTACGCCATCATCCGCTTGAAGTTGGGCTGGAACAGCGCGGCCGCGTTCCCAATGATGAGCGTTGCCGCCGTCAGGATCTGGAGGACCGAGGCCCAGCCCGGCGCATTCTGGAGCGCCCCACCGAACACCCGCAGCATCCCGGCGAAGGCGGCGACCTTGACCACCGTGCTCAGGAAGAGGCTCACGCTCGTCGGCGCGCCGGTGTACACGTCGGGCGTCCACTGGTGGAAGGGGGCCAGCGCCACCTTGAACGCGAAGCCCGCCAGCAACAGCAGCGCCCCACCGACCAAGATGGCGACGTTCTGCGGGGTCAGGCCCGCCGTCCGCTCCGCAATGTCCGCGTAGTTCAGGCTGCCCGTCGCGCCGTACACCAGGGCGATCCCGTAGATCAGGATGGCGCTCCCCACCGCGCCCAGCAGGAAGTATTTGAGGCCCGACTCCTCCGCCCGGCGCGAGTCTTGCAGGGTGGCGAGGACATAACTGCTCAGGCTCATGATCTCCAGACCGATCAGCATGGTGATCAGGTCCCCCGAAAAGGCGATCAAGAGGGTGCCCGTTACCGAGTACATCAGCATCGCGTCGAACTCGGGGAAGCTCACGCGGGCGCGGAAGGCGGTGTCCAGACTCACGAGCAGCGTCATCGCGCTGCCGACCAGGATGCTGATCCCCAGCAGGAGGGCGGCGTTGTCGGCCCGCAGGCTTCCCCCGAAGGCGGTCGCGCCGCTGTTCCAGAGGGCGCCCATGCTGACCGCGCTCACCCCCAGCAGCACGAGGTTGATGATCGTCAGCGCGCGGCGGGGCAGCGAAAAGCCCAGCACGGTACTCGCCACCGCCCCCGCCAGCACGATCAGGATGGGCAGCATCGGCGCGAGATAGACGTCAGGCACTTGCAGCATTTACTGGCCCCCCAGGGTGGCGAGAACGCCGCGCACGGCGGGCTGAATGAGGCGAAGGGCCGGTGAGGAGTAGATTCCGAAGAACAGGGCGACGGCAAGGGGCAGGCCCAGGACCAACCATTCCGTATGTCGCAGGTCGGCCACACGAACGCCACCGAGCGGTCGGCCCTGCCAGAAAGTCGTCTGGTAGGCGGTCAGCGCGTAAGCGGCGGCAGCGATGGTCGAGAGGCCCGCGACGAAGGTGATCCAGGGCTGCACCTGATACGCGCCCAGCAACACGCTGAATTCCCCCACGAAGCCCGCCAGGCCCGGCACCGCGATGGAGGCGAACCACAGCGCCATCGTCATGCCGCTCAGCGCCCCCGCCTGGGTCATCACGCCGCCGACGCGGGTGTGGATGCTGCCCACCCGCTCCTGGAGCATCCCGACCGAGAGGAAGAGCGCCCCGGTGTACACGTTCTGGAAGGCGAGCAGGTACATCGCCCCGATGGTGGCCGTCTCGTTCAGGCTGAAGACTCCGAGCGCCACGAACCCCATGTGCGACAGTCCCGCGTAGGCGAGCAGCCGCTTCCAGTCCGTCTGCCGGAAGGCAATCCAGGCGGCGTACAGCGCGGTAAAGGCGGCCAGCCCCATCAGGATTGGCCGGAGCTGTTCCGAGGCGTCGGGGAACAGCGGCAGCCCGAAGGTGAAGATGCCGTAGCCGCCCACCTTGTACAGCGTGCCCATCACGTCCGGCACGCCGCTGTCATGGTTCTGCTCGTGGAAGTCGGGCAACCAGGCGTGCAGCGGCCACATCGGGAGCTTGACGGCCATCGCGGCGAGGAAGCCCAGGTACAACCAAGTCTGCGTCGCCCCCGTGACCGGGTGGTTGACGAGGTCGGCGAGCGCAAAGGTGGGGCTCCCCCCGTAGTACTTCACGCCGATGATCGAGAGCAGCATCAGCAGGCTGCCGAAGAGGGTGTACGCCGCGAACTGCACGAGCGCCCGCATGCGGCCCGACTTGCCGTAGATCGCCAGCATGAGCAGGGCGGGCAGCAGCGCGTCCTCGAAAAAGACGTAGAACAGCACGAGGTCCCGCGCGGCGAAGATACCCAGAAGGCCCGTCTCCATTGCCAGCACGAGCGAGAGCATGGTGCCGGGGTTCTCGATCCGCCGCGCCGCGTACAGCACCGCGACGAGGGACATGAAGGCCGTGATCAGCGCCAGCGCGAGGCTTACCCCGTCCAGCGCGACCGAGTACGTCACCCCGAGCGCGGGCACCCAGTTCACGCTGAAGAGTTCCGCGCCGCCCCCCCGCCAGATCAGCAGGCCCAGCCCCAGGGTGAGGGCGGCGAAGAACCCCGCCACCTCCTCCCGCCAGCGCCGGGGCGTGGCGAGCAGCGCGAGCGACCCCAGCAGGGGCAGGAAAATCATCAGGTGGATCACGCCGCGCCCCCAATCGTCTTGATCGCCCAGTACCCCAGGATCAGCGCCGTGCCCAGGAGCATGGACACTGCGTAGGCCCGCACGAAGCCATTCTGCCAGCGGGTAAAGAGGCCACCGGGCGCGGCGCTGTTGCGCGCAATGCCTCCCAGCGTGCCCTCCACGCCCCGGTCCACCACGTCCAGCCCATCGGCAATCGCGCGGCTGGGAATGCTGAACAGGCTGTCGTAGATGCGGTCAAGGTACAGGGCCTGGGTGCTGGCCCGGCCCAACGGCCCGTTCGCCAGGCTCCGGGCACGGTGTTCCGCGAGAGCCCACAGCAGCCCGACCACGCCAGCAGCAACCGCGAGGATTGTCAGCACCCACTCGGTCGTCACGGGAAGCTCATGGACCTCGACGGGAACCGCCCGGCTCAGGTAATTGTCGAAGGCATGCCCGCCCCCCAGGAAGGTGGGAATGTTCAGGAACCCGCCGAATGTGGCGAGGGCCGCCAGAATGCCCAGCGGCACCTGCATTACCCCGTCGGCCTCATGGGGGTGCGCGACACGGCCGCAGTACTCGCCCCGCCACACCAGGAAGTACCAGCGGCCCATGTAGAAGGCGGTCAGCAGCGCCACGCCCAGCCCGATCACGTACAGGCCCGGGCTGGCCTCAAAGGCGGCGACCAGGATCGCATCCTTGGAGAAAAAGCCGCTCCAGATCGGAATTCCGGCGATGGCAAGGACGCCTATCAGCGAGACGATGTGCGTGAAGGGCATGAACTTCCGCATCCCGCCCATCGCGCGCACGTCCTGTTCCTCGTGCAGGGCGTGGATGACCGCTCCAGCCGCCAGGAAGAGCAGCGCCTTGAAGAACGCGTGCGTCAGCAGGTGAAAGACACCCGCCGAGTAGGCGTGCAGACCCACGCCCATGAACATGTACCCGAGTTGCGAGACCGTCGAGTAGGCGAGGATCTTCTTGATGTCGTGTTGGTTGAGCGCCGACAGTGCGCCGTACAGCGCCGTCAGCCCACCGACCCAGGCCACCCAGGTCGAGGCGACGGGTGCGAGGTCGTACAGGAAGTGGCTGCGCGCGACGAGGTACACGCCCGCGGTGACCATCGTGGCGGCGTGGATCAGGGCAGAGACAGGCGTGGGACCCGCCATCGCATCCGGCAACCACGTCGTCAGCGGGAGCTGACCGCTCTTGCCGACGGCCCCGACGAGCAGGAACAGGCAGGCGAGTTCGATTCCGGCGACGGCGACCTGCGCGCCCTCCACCCGCTCCAGCAGCTCGGGAATGACCAGCGTGCCGTAGAGCTTGTAGATCAGGAACATGCCGAACATGAACCCCAGGTCGCCGATGCGGTTCATGATGAACGCCTTGCGCGCGGCGTTGGAGTTGGCCACACCCTCGCGGTCGCTCGCCTCGCGGATTTCCTGGTCCGAGGCCTCCGAGTTGCGGCCATTGAACCAGAAGCCGATCAGCAGGTAGGAGGCCATCCCCACGCCCTCCCAGCCCACGAACATCAACGGGTAGGAGTCGGCGAGGACCAGGATCAGCATCATCGCCACAAAGAAGTTCATGAACGCGAAGAAGCGGACGAACTTGGGATCGTGGCCCATGTAGCTGACGGAATAGACATGGATCAGGAAGCCCACGCCCGTGATGATCAGCGCCATCAGGGCGGAGAGCTGGTCATACCAGAACCCGACCGCGAGGTTGGCGTTGAGCGCCATGTTCGGCAGCCAGGCCCACAGCACCTCGTGGGCAGCGGTGTCCGTCTGGCCGAAGTAGCGCAGCACGGCGACGACGAAGCTCGCCAGCACCGTGGCCGAGCCGAGCCAGCCCGCCGACCGGCCGGGAAAGAGGCGGGGCAAACAAATCAGCAGCGCGAAGCCGAGCAGCGGAAACAGCGGCAGCAGATACAGGGGCACGCCCGCACTCAGCCTTTCAGGGTGGCGAGGTCGTCCACGTTGGTGGTCTCGCGCTTGCGAAAGATGGCGACGATGATCGCGAGGCCGATCGCGACCTCGGCGGCGGCGAGCGTCATCACGATGAACACGGCCGTCTGCGCGGTAAGGTCCCCCCACGAGCGCGCGAAGGCGACGAGCGCGAGGTTCGCGGCGTTCAGCATGAGTTCGACGCTCAGGAACACCATGATCGCGGTGCGGCGGGTCAGCACGCCGATCATGCCGATGGCGAAGAGCAGGCCCGAGAGGGCGACGTAATAGCTGGTCGGGGCCATCAGGCGCGCACCTCCTCCCGCTCGGTGCCGGGGAGGGGCAGGCTCACAGCCTCCGTGTCGGGCACCCCGTCGGACTGCGGCACGGGCCGCTGCACCAGGGCTACCGCCCCCACAATCGCCACGAGCAGCAGGATGCTGACCGCCTCGAAAGGCAGCAGGAAGCGGGTCAGCAGCACCTCGCCGACCGGTCCGGCCCCGCCGCCGCGCAGGGCCTGAGCCCCCTCCGCGAGTGGGCGGGGATCACGGTAGGTCAGGGCCAGCACCGCCAGCGCCCCCGCCAGAATCACCCCGCCGATGCCCGCCAGTTCCCGCACGAAGGGCACCGGGTCGCGCCCCGAGATGGGCTGGTTCGCGTTCAGCAGCATGATCACGAACAGGAACAGCACCATGATCGCGCCCGCGTACACGATGACCTGCGTCGCCGCCAGAAAGGAGGCGTTCAGGCTGGCAAAGAGCCCGGCGACGCTGAGCAGCGTGCCCACCAGGCCCAGCGCCGCGTGAACCGCATTCTTCGCCGCAATGGTGATGATCGCGCCCACCAGCGCGAGGGCACCCAGGATCATGAAGGCGATCATGGGCAGCCTCGCGTGTGGCGCGTCTTGCTCCCTCTCCCCCCGTGGGAGAGGGCCAGGGTGAGGGGGCGTGTGACCAACGTCCCCGCCCAACCAATCCATTCAGCCGTCCTCATCTCGGGTACTCCACCCCCTCCAGTTCCTTGCGTGGTCCCTGCGGCACCTGGAAGCCCAGACGGACCGGTTTCCCCGTGCGCGCGGCCTCCCGGCGCTGGGGCAGTGAGCCTTCCACGCCGACGAGCATGTCCTCCTTGCCGTACACAAGATCGCGGTAGCGGTAGTCCGCCATCTCGAACTCGTTGCCCAGCACCACGGCGCCGGTCGGGCAGGCTTCCTCGCACAGGCCGCAGAAGATGCAGCGCAGCATGTTGATCTCGTACACCTTCGCGTAGCGCTCGCCGGGGCTGGTGGGATTCTGGGGGTCGTTCTCGGCAGCCTCCACGTAGATCGCGTAGGCCGGGCACACGGCGGCGCACAGCGAGCAGCCGATGCACTTCTCCAGCCCGGTTCCGGGGTGGCGGGTCAGGACGTGCCGCCCGCGGAAGCGCGGCTGGATCGTCGCCCGCTGCTCGGGGTAACTGACCGTCACCGGCTTCTGAAAGAGCTTCCCGAGCGTGACGCCCATGCCCTTGGCGATTTCAAGAACGCCCATATGTTTCTCCTTCGGATGGGTGTGGAAGATGGGGGAGGACCGGCATCAGTCGCCCCCCACCGGGCGAACGGGCGCCGCCCCGCTCTCGCGGCGCTGCGTCGGCGTGTTCCACAGCACGCGCACGCGGTCGCTCATGACGAGGAGCAGCACGAGCCCGCCCAGGCTGAGCAGGCTGAGGAGCCACAGCCCGGTGCCCCGCGCGAACGCCAGGTAAGCCGCCGTCAGCAGCGTGTTGGCGAGAGCGACGGGCAGCAGCAGCTTCCAGCCGAAACGCATCAGTTGGTCGTAGCGCAGCCGGGGCAGCGTGGCGCGCACCCAGATGAACATGAAGAGGAAGAAGGCGATCTTGAGGACCAGCCAGATGATCGGCCAGCCGGAGATGCCGGGAATCAGGCCCTCCAGGAACACCGGCCCGCGGTAGCCGCCGAAGAACAGCGTGGACATCACGGCGGAGGCGGTGATCATGTTGACGTACTCGGCCATCTGGAAGAGCGCCCACTTGATCGCCGAATACTCGGTGAGGTATCCGGCCACGATCTCCTGCTCAGCCTCCGGCAGGTCGAAGGGCGTGCGGTTCGTCTCGGCGAAGGAGGAGATCAGGAAGAGCGCGAAGCCCAGGGATTGGAAGAGGATCAGCCAGCCGCTCACCGCCTGCCACTCCACGATTCGCACGAAGTTGGTGCTTCCCACCAGCATCAGCAGACCCAGCACGCTCAGGCCCATGCCGAGTTCGTAGGAGATCATTTGCGCGCTGCTTCGGAGGCCACCCAGGATGGGGTACTTGGAGCCCGACGCCCAGCCGCCCAGGAAGATGCCGTACACGCCCATGGAGGTGATCGCCAGCAGCGCGAGCAGCCCCGCGTCAAGGTTGTACACCCAGGGGTCGGCGCCGAAGAGGCTCCCCGCAGGTCCAGCTGGAATCCCCCCGAACGCCGTTAGCGCCATCCCGATGGCGACGATGGGCGCGAGCGTGTACACCAGCTTGTCCGCGAGCGTGACGCTCACATCCTCCTTGAAGATGCTTTTGATCGCGTCCGCGAGGGGCTGGAGGAGGCCCATCGGCCCCACCCGGTTCGGCCCCAGACGAATCTGCATCCGGGCGAGCAGGCGCCGCTCGATCAGGGTCATGTACGCGAAGGTGGTGAGCAGCGCGAAGGCGACCAGCACGCCCTTGAGCAGCGTGATCAGGAGTTGGACGAGCCAGTCGGGCATCAGTCGTCACCCCCCGGACGAACCGCCGCACCCAGCATGGGAAGTTCCCACATGGGGTCCTCCCGCCGCTCGGCGTGGTTCATGACGCCGCTGCCCCGGCGCTCGGGGTCCACGTGCATGCGTTCCTTCCACAATTTCGGGATGTAGGTCTGCCCCATGGGAGCATCGAACGTCCGGCCCAACGGTTGAATTCGGCCACCTATAGGCAGGTCGGCGACGTTCACCCCCAGGCGGCTTTGTAGCAGTGCCTGGGCGGATTTCAGCCCACGGGCGGGAGCGCGTACCTCCAGCACCTCCGCCAGCGCGGTCAGCGTGCGGATCAGGTCGGCCCCCTCTCCAGCGTCGAGCGCCGCCTGGGTCAGCGGCAGGAGACGGCCTTCGAGGTTCACGGTCGTCCCCCGCTTCTCGTAGTTGGTCACGGCGGGGAGGACCACATCGGCGAGTCGCGCGGTATTCGTCAGGTGCGTGTCGTGAACGATGGTAAAGCCGCGAGCACGCACGCCGGGGTCAAGCCTGGAGATGAAGGCGGCCTGTGCGTCTGCCAGTCGGCTGTAGCTCAGGCCGCCCGCGCGGGGGATGAGGTTCAGGTGCGCCAATCCGTTGCTGTTCGGCCCGGCCGGGATCGCCAGAACCTTCGCCCCCGTCTGACGGGCGAGGTCGGTGATCTGTGTGGCGAACGCCCCGGACGGATTGTTCAGCACGTCCGCACCCAGGATGACGACGGGCCGCTCGGCCTCCTTCAGGAGCTGCCCCACCGCCCGCGCCTCGTCCGTCCGGGGATTCAGGAGGGCCCCCAGCAGGTCTCCCCCACCCTCCACCCCCACACGCGTTCCGGCGTGCCGGGCGAGGCGGGAATCGGGGCCGATCACGGCCAGGCGCTCGGGGTGCCGGGTCGGGCGCTCGACGAGGCGCAGGTCGGCAATCGCCGTGCCGTGCGTGAACTCGGGCGGGATCACTCCGCCGCGCAGCGCCTCCAGCACGCGCAGCTCAACCACAGGGGCCTCCTCGCCCAGGTCGGCGCCCAGTACGACCACGGCGTCAGCGGTCGCCACGTCCGTCAGCGTCGCTGTGGAGGGCACATTCACCGGGTAGCGCGGCCAGTGATCCACCGAGGGCGCACCCGTCAGCCCGGCCAGGGCCTCCAGCGCTGCCCCCTCCTCCAGCGTGGAGTCCGAGTTCAGGTACAGAGCGAGGTCGGAGGCGTACATGCCGCCCAAGCCCCGCTTCATGGCGACGATGGCCTCCTCCCAGGTCGCCTCGCGCAGCTCACCGCTCACCCGGATCAGGGGCTTGGTCAGCCGGTCCTCCGAGGCGAAGACGTGCCCGAAACGGCCCGCGTCGCAGAGCCAGTATTCGTTCACCTCGCGGTTCTCGCGCGAGACGACGCGCTCCAGCCGCCCGTTACGCGCGTCCACCGTGATGGAGCAACCCACCGGGCAGAGGGTGCAGGTCGTCGGCGTGTGGTCGTACTCCCAGTTGCGGCCCCGGAAACGGGCCACGTTGTCAAGCAGCGCCCCCACCGGGCAGATATCGGCGATGTTGCCCTGAAAGCCGGTGGGCAGTCCCCCTTCCTCCGTATCAATGAAGGTATGCCCGCCGCGCTCGATGAAGTCCAGCACCTCCTGCCCCGGCACCTCCTCGAAGTAGCGCACGCAGCGTTTGCAGTGGATGCACCGCTCCTGATCGAGGATGATGAAGTCGCTGAGGGGATAGTGCTTGTCCGCGTGGCGGCGGTCGAAGCCGAAGCGGCTGGCCCCGTACCCGTACTCGAAAGCGCGGTCCTGCAACTCGCACGCGCCACCCTTGTCACAGGTCGGGCAGTCGAGCGGGTGGTTCAGGAGCGTGAACTCCATCATCCCCGCCTGCGACTTCGCCACGACCTCGGAGGTCGCCGCCGTGCGGATGTGCATGCCCTCGGTGGCCTGCATGGTGCAGGCGGCCATCGGCTTGGGGAACCAGAAGATTTTGGGCTTGGCCGCGTCGCCCTCGCCTTCCATCACGAACGTTCCGTCCGGGTTCTTGCGCGGGGAGCCCGACTCGATCAGGCACATCCGGCACGCCCCAACGGGCGAGAGGTACTGGTGGGCGCAGAAATACGGCACGTCCCGCCCCGCGGCGAACACCGCGTCGATGGCGCTGGTGCCCGCGGGGAGGTCGAGTTCGATGCCGTCCACAACAACTTTCATGCGTGCTCCTTACGGCAGGGGATGGAAAACGGCATCGAGGGCGGAACCATCAACTGTCCCTCCACCGCTTCCGCGCCGGGTACAGCGGCTGCCCGGTCTGAGCCAGCGCGTCGTACTCCTCGCGGAAGAGCTTGATGGAGCTCAGAACCGGTCCCAGGCAGGCGTCGGCGAGGGCGCAGAAGCTCCGGCCACCGATGTTGTCGCTCATGTCGAGGATAAGCTGCACGTCGTTGGGCTGGCCGTGCCCGCGCACCAGCTTCTCGTACATGCGGGTCATCCACGAGCTGATCCCCTCCCGGCAGGGGGTGCATTTGCCGCACGACTCGTGCCCGTAGAAGCGCACGAGGTTCCACGTCGCATTGACGATGCAGTCGGCCCTGGGGATCAGGGTGACGCCGCCCGTGCCAAGCATCGAGCCCGCGGCGGCCACGCTCTCGTAATCCATCGGCGTGTCGAGAATCTGGTCGTTCCAGGGCAGCATCGGGCAGGAGGAGCCGCCCGGGATGATCGCCTTCATCTCCTCAAGGGGACCCCCCGCCCAGTCGTAGATCAGCTCGCGGAAGGTGGTGCCCAGCGGCAGCTCGTACACGCCGGGCCGCCGCACCGGGCCGCTGATCTGGAAGAGTTTCATGCCCCTGCTCTTCTCGGTGCCCATGCCCGCGTGCCAGTCGGCGCCGTACTTCAGAATCTGGGTCGCGGCGCAGAAGGTCTCGACGTTGTTGATCGTCGTCGGCAGACCGTACAGTCCGGCGGCGGCGGGAAAGGGCGGCTTGAGGCGCGGGTTGGCGCGCAGGCCCTCCAGCGAGTTCATCAGGGCCGTCTCCTCGCCGCAGATGTACGCCCCGGCGCCCCGGTGGACCTGCAACTCGAAGTCGAAGCCGCTGCCGAGGACGTTCCTCCCGAGCAGCCCCGCCGCCCGCGCTTCAATGATGGCGGCCCAGACCCGCTCGGCAGCGTGGACGTACTCCCCGCGGATGTAGATGTAGCCGACCGAGGCGCGCATGGCGTACCCGGCGATCAGCATGCCCTCGATGAGCTGGTGGGGGTCCTCTGACAGCAGATAGCGGTCCTTGAACGACCCCGGCTCCGACTCGTCCGCGTTGCAGATGATGTAGTGCGGCTTGCCGTCCTTCAGGGGCATGAAGGACCACTTCAGGCCAGTGGCGAAGCCCGCCCCACCACGACCGCGCAGGCCGGACTTCTTCACCTCGTCGATGACGGCGTCGGGGCCTATCGCGAAGGCACGCTTGACGGCCTCGTACCCCCCGTGCTGCCGGTAGTAGTCGAGCGTCCAGCTCTGGTCCTGCCCGACGTGCGCATACAGGGTGGGGGCGAAGCGGGGGTCCTTGCCGCTGGTGATGGGTTTGGGTGCGGGTTCGGCGACGGTCATGCTTCACCTCCGGTCAGCGGGGCGAGGTCGTGGATGCTGGCCCCGACGCGCTCTCCCTTCGCCGTCATCTGGCGCCCGTCCTCGCGCACGGTGACGGGCACGGGATTGTCGGGCGGGGGTGGCGTGTCCGCCCGCATTGCCTTGATCAGTCGGTCGCACTTCGAGCGGGTCACCTGCTCGTAGTACCCCTCGTCGTTGATCTGCACCACGGGCGCGGTGCCGCACGAGCCCAGGCACTCCACCTTCTGCACGCTGAAGCGCCCGTCCGGGCTGACCTCGCCGGGTTGCACGTCCAGGTTGGAGACGAGGTGGTCCCACAGCTCGTCGCTTCCGGCCAGCGCGCACATCAGGGTCGAGCAGACCTGGAGGTGGTACCGGCCGGTCGGCAGCGTGTGGTACGTCGAGTAGAAACTCATCACGCTCCGCACCTCGGTCGCCGTCGTGCCGCACAGGGCCGCGATCTCCGCCATGTGCGTCTCGGACACGTACCCGTGGGCGTCTTGCACCTCACGCAGCAGCGGCATCAGCGCCGAGCGTCGGCCCTGGGGGGAGGCCGGGTAGCGGCTGAAGATGTCCGCGACGAGGAGTTGTTTGTCGGAAAAGTAACCCATAAAAATGGTTCCCACCTACTCCTTCCAGATCGGCCAGATGGCCTGTTCGAGCGCGTCCATCTGTTCCAGGCTGCGCCCACCACGCCGTAGCAGACTCATGACCTGCCCCCGGTGGTGCGAGTCGTGGACGATGGTGTGTTGCAGGAAGTGCGCCGGGTCGCTCTCGTACACGCCCGTGAAGCTCCGGCCCTCGGCATAGGCGCTCTGCACGGCCTCCAGCACCGCCGCATCGCCCTGGTTGAAGGCTTCGCGGAGTTCGGCAGGGCTCAGCGTCACGGTCCAGGAGCGCTGATCGCCCTCCTGGGTGGTGAAGGTCATGGCCTCCCCGTGCGCGGGAGAGACGCGCCCAACCCAGTACCGGCGCATCCCCGCCATATGCTCCAGATGCTGCCCGACGCTCATCCCGCCCTGCCCGTCACTCAGGTCCAGGTCGGTGTCCGTGATGGCGTCCAGCATGGCCGCATTCACCCGCCCGTTGCGCTGGAAGGCTTCGAGCAGGACGGCGGGGAGTTCACGGGTCATGGCAGTCATGACCATTCCCCAAGCGGAATTCGGGAGTGCTGACCGTCGGCTGCAACCCCTCGCACCCGATCTTCTGCTGACGGTGGAACGCTGACCCCTTCCCTGTTCACCGGTCCACATCCCCCAGCACCGGGTCAATCGTCGCCAGGATGGTGATCAGGTCGGCAAACTGGGCGCCGACGCAGGCGTACTCCAGCGCCTGAAGGTTCACGAAGCTCGGCGCGCGGATCTTGACCCGGTAGGGCATCGAGCCGCCGTCCGAGACGATGTAGTAGCCGACCTCGCCCCGCGCCGACTCGACGGGCACGTACACCTCGCCGACCGGGGGGTGGAAGCCTTCCGTCACGAGCTTGAAGTGGTGGATGACGGCCTCCATGCTCGTCTCCAGCTCCTGCCGGGGCGGCAGGGAAATCTTGCGGTTGGGGTCCTTGATCGGGCCGGGCGTGAGGCGCTTCAGGGCCTGGCGGACGATCTTGGCGCTCTCGCGGAACTCCATCAGCCGCAATTGGAAGCGGGCGAGGCTGTCCCCGGTGGTGGAATATGGCACCTCGAAGTCGTAGGTCTCGTAGCCGCAGTAGGGGTTGTCCTTGCGGTGGTCGAGGGGCACGCCGGACGCGCGTAGGTTCGGTCCCGTCAGCCCCAGGTCGATCGCCACGTCCCGCGGGATAATCCCCACGCCCGTCGCCCGATCGAGGAAGATCGGGTTCTTGGCGAACAGCGTCTCGTACTCGTCCACACCCTTATCGAAGGTGTCGAGGAAGGCGGAGACGCGGGCAGGCCAGTCCTCCGGGATGTCGCGCGACAGGCCGCCCACCCGGAAGTATCCCTGGTTCATGCGGTAGCCGCACACCGCCTCGAAGAGGTCCTGTAGCGCCTCCTTCTCCCGGAAGGCGTAGAAGAAGGGCGTCAGCGCCCCCAGGTCGAGCAGCCCCGTCCCCACGAAGACGAGGTGGGAGTGGATCCGCCCCAGCTCGTGCAGGATCACGCGCACGGTGGTCGCCCGTTCGGGCACCTCGGCCCCCAGCAGCTTTTCCACGCTGAGAACGTAAGCGAGTTCGTGGCCGAAGCAGTGCAGATAATCGGTGCGCGGCGCGTAGGTCACGCCCTGGTGGTAGGTGCGGTTCTCGAAGGTCTTCTCAAAGCCGGTGTGGAGGTAACCCATGTGCGGCGTGACCTTCACCACGTACTCGCCGTCCATGTCCACCACCAACCGCAGCACGCCGTGCGTGGAGGGGTGCTGCGGCCCCACGTTCAGGCTCATGATCTCGGTGTGCAGCAGCGCGCCCGTCTGCCCCCCGAGCCGCTCGGCCCCGGTGGACTCCTGGTGGTCCGGCGTCATCTGGGTGCGGGGCAACGTGCCGGAGTTCGGGTCCCGGTCCTTGATGGTCATTTCGGTCCCCCTGCGGGCATCACGGGCGGCACGCGGTCCTCACCCTCACCCCGCCGGAGTTCGCCGCGCCAGCCCGTCAGGCCCCGGCTTTGCCCCGTCAGGCCCGCCCGGAAGGCGGCGGGGTCGATAAAGCGGCCGTCGCGGAAGGGCACGGGCGTCTCGCCGAGGGGGTAGTCCTTGCGGAGGGGGTGGCCTTCCAGATCGTCCGGCGTCAGCACTTTACGGAGGTCTGGGTGCCCGGCGAACTCCACGCCGATCAGGTCGTACACCTCGCGCTCCAGGTAGTTGGCGGCCTTCCAGACGGGGTAGAGGCTTTCCAGCGGCTCCCCGTCGTTCAGCCACACGCGCAGGAACAGGCGGCGGTGGTCCTCGGGGTGGTAGACGTTGTGCAGCACCGCGAAGCGGGCGGGCCGGGCTTCCGGGAACGCCAGGTAGTCCACGCCGACGCAGTCCATCAGCATGAAGCCACGTTCCTTGAGGGCGAACGCTATCTCCCGCAGCCGCCCGGCAGGAACGATGGCGGTCGGCTCGCTCGTCCTTTCCGGCGTCAGGCCGAGGTCCACCATCAGCTCGCCGACGCTGCCGGTTTCCACCACACCTGCTCCGGCAGTCGCGGTCGTGACAATCATCCGCTCGCTCATCGGGTCCACGCCTCCACCATCGGGAGTTCCTGGCCGCGCTCGTCGAAAGCCTCGCCGCGCACCTTTTTCTGAAGCTGCATCACGGCGTAGATCAGCGCCTCGGGGCGGGGCGGACAGCCGGGCACGTAGATGTCCACGGGCACCACGTGGTCCACGTTCTGCACAACCGCGTAGTTGTTGAACATGCCGCCACTGCTCGCGCAGGCACCCATGCTGATCACCCATTTGGGGTCAGGCATCTGGTCGTACACCCGGCGCATGATCGGGGCCATCTTCTTGCTCAGGCGACCGGCGACGATCATGACGTCCGCTTGCCGGGGCGAGGCGCGGAAGACCTCCGACCCGAAGCGCGCGAGGTCGTTGCGCCCGTCCGTGCTGCTCATCATCTCGATGGCGCAGCAGGCCAGTCCGAAGGTCGCGGGCCACAGGCTGTTGGAGCGGCCCCAGGCGACCAGCTTCTCCAGGCTGGAAAAGAGGATGCCCTCCGATTCCAGTTCCTGCCAATCGCGGTCGAAGAGTTCTTTCAGCGCCATACGGGAACCTCCAGGAGGCTTGAGGAGGCTCTGCACATGACCCCCAGTTGACCCGCAGTCAGGACCACTCCAACACCCCTTTTTTGAGAATGTAGTAGTACCCCACCAGCAGCAGACCCACGAACGTCACCGCTTCCCAGAAGGCGAAGGGCACCAGCTTCTGGTAAGCCACTGCGAGCGGGTAGAAAAAGGCCGTCTCGATGTCGAAGACGATGAACAGCATGGCGACGAGGTAGAAATGCACCGGAAAGCGCTGGCCGGTCCCCACGCCACCGTGCTCCGGGTCATTACCACTCTCGTAGGCCATCAGCTTGGTGCGGCTCGCCTTTTTCGGTCCCAATAGCGCCGAGACGATAACCGCCAGCACACCGATGCCCAGCGCGATCAGCAGCATGATCACAAAATTCGCGTACTCGATGGGAGTCTCCCTTCTGCCCCTCTTTCCCTATCCACATCACCTTGTGAAAAAGCGCACTAGGAAGGGTAAAAAAAGAGAGGCCTGACGAACTTGACCTGCGAACGACTTGTAGTACGCCTCATGTTCTAGCACGAAACGCCGCCTCAGACGATGCGGGAACCCTATATGACGTGGGAAAGCCAGGGGGGGCGCGAACCTAGAAACCTCGCTACAGGGCAGCGCGGAGCAGCTACAGTCCGTCAGGGCTGATCCCCATGCTGGACATCACCGGGACGTCCGCACGGGGGAGTACAGAACTTATATTCCAGGCGCAGAGCAACGACACTCCCGTTGCAGCCTGCCCTCGGGTGAGCTGAGGATTGAAACGGGCGTTTCCCACACCCGGGCCGCAGCAGCACGCCCGCCGTCGTAGTTCACCTCCCGTAAGTTGCTCCCTTACTCCTCCTTAGCTCAACAGCTCCACGAAGTCGTCGTCCTCGCCGTCTTGCGCTAGGGGCAGGGTGAAGGTGAAGGTGGTGCCCTTGCCCCTCTCCGACTCGACCCAGATGTGCCCGCCGTGTTCCTCGACGGCGAGCTTGCAGAAGGCCAGGCCCATGCCGGTGTCGAAGCGGCCGTGCAGGGTCAGGCGTGACTGCTCGAAGGCGGCGAAGAGGTTGGGAATGTCGTCCTCGGGAATGCCCTCGCCGTCGTCCCGAACCTGGACGCGCGTCGCGTCCTCCTCCTGCCAGACGCGGACGTGAATCAGGCCACCCATGACCGTGTGCTTCATGGCATTGCTGATGAGGTTCGCCAGCACCCGGCGCAGGATTTCCGGGTCGGCGCGGGAGGGGCTGAGGTTGGGGGCGACCTCCACCCTCACGTGGCGGTCGCGCAGGCCGCTGCCCACATCGCCGCGAGATTGCTCGATGACCTCCTCGAACATGGGGCTGAAGACCAGTTCGGGCCGCAGGTTCATCTTGCCCGCCTGGATTTTCCGCACGTCGAGCATGTTGACAGCGAGGTGCAGCAGGTGCTGCGTCTCGTCGCGGGCGACCCGGACGAGTTCGCGGGAATCGTCGGGGACCCGGTCGTCCTCTTCGACCACCTCCAACAGGCCCATCACGGCGGCGATGGGGTTTTTCAGGTCGTGGACGAGCATATGCACGAGCTGGTCGCGCACCCGTTCCTCATGTTCCCAATCGTCCAGGCGGCGCTGCATGGCGTTTAGGCGAACCTGAATCTCGTTGTAGCGGGCGGCGCGGTTCAGGAGCGTGCCGACCTGGAGGGCCAGGGCGTCCACGGGGGTGGCATCGCTGATCAGAGCGTCGGCTCCCGCAGCCAGGAGCGCACCCAGGCCATGCGTCCCCACCGCGAGCCAATGGGTTCCGGCGAGTTCGGCCCGTTGGCGCAGCAGGGGCAGCACCTCGGCGAGCGGCACACCGGGCGTGTCGGCGTACAGCAACACGACGGCGGGCGGGCGCACGTGGGCCTCGCGCAGCAGGGTCTCGGCGTCCGGGATGGCGAGGACAGCGGCCTGCCGCAGCGCGGGCGCGAGCAGGGCCGCCCGCGCCTTGTCGGGGGACACGACGAACACGGCGGGGGAGTCGGCACTCGGCATGAGGTAGGCGGAAGTCTACCGTAGCTGACCAGCGGTCGCTGTCAGAAAAGGCGCGAAGGTGCGTAGACAAAGAAGAACACGCCCACCCGCGGAGGAAGGCGTGCTGCGGAGGTTTGAAAGTCCTACCCCTTGACGCTTCCCGCGAGCAGGCCGCGCACGAAATAGCGTCCCAGCAGGATGTACACGATCAGGGTGGGAATCGCCGTGAGTATCGCGCCCGCCATCGGCAGATTCCAACTCACTGCCTGGCCGCCCGAGAGCTGGGCGAGCGCGGCCGTGATGGGCTGGCTCGACGGGTTCGCCAGCGTCACGCCGAACAGGAACTCGTTCCAGACCTGGGTGAACTGCCAGATCACGACGACCACGAAGCCCGGCACGCTGAGCGGGAAGATCACCCGGCTGTAGATGCCCCAGAAACCCGCCCCGTCGATCAGGGCGGCTTCGACGAGCGCGTCCGGCACCTCCGAGTAGTAGTTGCGGAAGATCAGGGTGGTGATGGGGAGGCCGTAGACGACGTGCGCCAGGATCAGGCCGCCTATGCTGCCGTACAGGCCGATGCTCTTGATGAACTGGAAGAGCGGGATCAGCACCGCCTGGTACGGGATGAACATGCCGAACAGCATCAGGGCGAAGAGGAGGTCCGCGCCCCGGAACTTCCACTTGCTCAGGGCGTAGCCGTTCAGGCTGCCCAGCAGCGCCGAGAGGGCGGTCGCGCTGAACGCCAGGATGATCGAATTCCGCAGTCCGCCCGAGACCTTGCTCCAGGCCTCCGAGAAGCTGGCCCAGTTCCAGACGCCCGGCAGCCTCCAGGTCGTATCCAGGCCGATAGCGTCGGGCGTTTTCAACGCGGTCACGACGAGCAGGTACACCGGCACCAGGAAGAACAGCGCGGCCACGAGCAGCGCGAGGTACAGCAGCATCCGGCTGACGTTGGGGCGGCGCGGGGCGGTGACCTCCGGGCGGGGAGTGGTGGCGGTCGTGGTCATGAGCGGTCACTCCGGCGGAACTGGCTCGCCAGGTAGGGCACGATGACGGCGGCCACGAGGATCAGCAGCACCATGCCGATGGCCGCGCCCTTGGCGAACTGGTTGCCCTGAAAGGCGGTGATGTACATCAGCAGGGCGGGCACCTCGGTGTTGAGGTTGTTCAGGCTCGTCATCGCGTAGACCAGGTCGAAGATCTTGAGGCTGATGTGCCCCAGGATGATCATCGCCGAGAGGGTGATGGGCGCGAGCAGCGGGAAGATCACGCGGCGGTACACACCCCACTCACTCGCCCCGTCCACCCGGGCCGCCTCGCGCAGCTCGTCGGGGATGCCGCGCAGGCCCGCCAGGTACAGCGCCATCGTGTAGCCCGACATCTGCCACACCGCCGCGATGATGATGCCGATAAAGGCGAGGTTGAAGCCGTGGTACTCGGGCACCGGGGTCATCTTCACGCTGTTGCCGAGCGTGAACGCCCACAGCACGAGCAGGGCCGCGCAGGCAATCGCCACCCACATCTGGGTCCGGTTGGCGCTCTGCCGGGCGCGGGAGGCGAGGCCGAGCAGCACGAGCGCCACCACGACCGCCGTGATCAGCGGCAACTTGTTCCAGTCGAAGCGCCAGATGGAGGCGTTGCTCGTGAGCCAGGCGTGGCGGTCGGGGTCGAGGCCGAAGAGCGCATTCACCCCGCCCGCGGGCTGGAGCATCCACCGCCAGATCGTGCCCGTCACGATGAAGCTCAGGCTCATGGGAAAGAGGAAGATGGTGCGCCACAGCCCCTCGCCCTTCGGGTTGCGGTCGAGCAGCATGGCGAGGCCCAGCCCCAACCCCAGGCAGGCCACGATGAAAAAGGCCGTGAAGAAGAGTGTGCTGACCAGATCCTGCCGGAAGCGCGAGTCAAGCAGGCCGCCGAAGAGGTTGCTGTAGTTTGTCAGGCCGGTGTATTTGATGACGGGGTTGAGGCTGAGGGCCTGCGCGGGGTCGTTGCCCCAGTCGGTCAGGCTGAGGTAGCCCGAGCGGAAGATGAAGCCGTACACGAAGATGGCGAGCAGCACGGCGGAGGGCAGCAGCACGACCAGGCTCCACAGCCGGTCCGAGTTGAAAGAACGCCGCCGGGGGGCGGCCCTGGTCGGGATGGAGGCGCGGGCCATGAACAACTCCTTGGAACGGGGGGCGCACCCCAATGGATGCGGGGCGGCGCCACTTGGACGCCGCCCCAGCCGGAACTTACTTGCCGATGCCCGCCTGGGTGGCGAGCGCCTGGGTAGCCTGCGCCGCAGCGTTCGCGTCCTTGTTCTGCACGAACTGCGCGACGATGCCGCCGAAGCCGCTGGTGAAGGTCTCGTTGGCGACGACGCCGTGGATCAGGCTGCCCGCGATGCGGTTGTTGCGCCAGTCCTTGGCCGCCGACTGCGAGTACACGTTGTACTTGCTCACATCCGAGTCGGTGCGCGCGGCGATGGAACCCTTGAGCGGGTTGAAGGTGTCCTGACCCTGCTTGCTGCCCAGCAGCTTGAGCCAGTTGACGGCCTGGGTGCGGTCCTTGGCGCCCTTGGGCAGGCCGAAGCTGTCCGAGAGGAACAGGAAGGTCCCCGCCGTGCCGGGCGCGGGCGCCCAGCCGAAGCCGGTGCCGGGCTTGAGCTTGAGGGTGGTCGCCATGTACCCAGCGGCCCAGTCGCCCATGATGTTGAAGGCCGACTGGCCCTTCACCACGCGGTCGGTCGCCTGCTGCCAGGTCAGGCCCGAGGAGTCCTTGTTCGTGCAGTCCATGACCTTGCCGAAGTTGGTCCAGACCTTCACCGCGCGGGGGTCGGTAAATTTCAGCTTGCCGCTCCACAGGTCGGCCCAGCCCTGGGTGCCCAGCGTGCCCAGCGCGATGGATTCCCACATGTGCGGCTGTGGGAAGCTGCTGTCCCCCACCGAGATCGGCGCGGCCAGCCCCTTGGCCTTCAGGGTGGCGCAGGTCTTGAGCAGCCCGTCGATGCTGGTGGGCGGCGTGACGCCCCACTTCTTGAGGTTGGCGGGGATGTACCACATCACGTTGGAGCGGTGGACGTTGACGGGCACGCTCCAGATGCCGCCCTTGCTCGACAGCAGCGGGATCAGGTCCTTGGGGAACTTCGACATCCAGCCCTCGGACTTGTAGAGGCTGGTCAGGTCCTCCATGCGGTTGGCGACCACCCAGGTGCCGATGAGTTCCTGCCCCGCGTGAACCTGGAAGGAGTCCGGCGGATCGCCGCCGAGCATGCGTGTCTTGAGCACAGCCTTGGCGTTCGTGCCCGCACCGCCCGCGACCGTGGCGTTCACCAGGTCAACGGTGGGGTACTTCTGCTTGTAGAGCTTGACCAGGGCGTCGAGGGCGGGACCCTCGTCACCGGACCACCAGGAGAAGATTTCGAGCTTCCCGGCGGCGGCGGCGGTGCCCGTGACTGCGAGGGCGGCGGCAATGAGCAGAGCTTTCTTCATGGGGTTCCTCCTGGGGAGAACAGCGTGGCGGTGGGGACGGTCGGCAACGCGGCCGGAGCCTGGGGCGGCCCCCGGCCCACCGCCGCGACCCGGTACAGGTGGCGCAGGCCGCCCGGCGTGAAGAGGTGGTCGAGGAGCATCGCGCCCGCGCCGAGGACCCCGGCGTCCCCCTCCAGCGTGCTGAGGTCGATGCGGGCCCGGTCGGCGTTGATCCGCATGGTGCGGCCCAGGGCGCTCTCGCGCACGGCGTGCAGGAACACCTCGCCCGCCCCCGCCAGCCGCCCACCGATCACGACCGCGCTGGGATTGAAGAGGTTCAGGGCGGTGCTGATCGCCACGCCGAGGTGATGCCCGGCCTCGGCCCAGACCGCGCGGGCCAGGGGATCGGTGTTCGCCCGGTCGATCAGATCGGCCAGGGTGAGGGGGTCGGGCAGCGTGGTGAGCGCCCCGGCGGCGCGGCGCTCGGCGGCGGTCTTCACCAGCACCTGCCCCGCCGCGTAGCTCTCCAGGCTGCCGGGGTTGCCGCTGCGGCCCACCGGCCCCTGCTCGTTGATGCTGATGTGCCCGATCTCGCCCGCCCCGCCCCGGACGCCCCGGTGCAGCCGCCCGCCCAGCAGCACGCCCGCACCGATGCCGGTCGCGGCCTTCACATAGATCAGATCGGCGGCGCCCCGATGCGCCCCGAAGCGCGTCTCGGCCAGCGCGCCCAGGTTGGCGTCGTTGTCCACCCGGGTGGGCAGCCCCAGCGCCGCCTCCAGCCCCGCCGCCACGTTCTCGCCGTCCCAGCCGGGCATGTTGGGGGGCTGAACGACGCACCCGGTCGCGTGGTCCACCGGGCCGGGCACACCCGCGCCGACCGCCGCGACCCGCTCACGCCCCACGCCCGCCTCGGTCAACACCGCGCAGGTCAGCTCCACCAGCAGGGCGTAGGTCGCCGCGGGGCCGAGCAGGATGTCGTGCGCAACAGTCCGGGAGGCCAGTGTCGCGCAGCGCAGGTCGAGCAGGTCCACCCGCGCGTGGCTGGCCCCCAGATCCACGGCGAGCAGGAAGACGGCCCGGGTATTGAGAGCCAGCAGCGTCGCGCGGCGGCCCACCTGTCCGCCTCCCTCGGCGCCCGAAACTCCCACACGCGGCCCGGCCTCCTGCACGAGCCCGGCGTCCATCAGCTCGGCCACGATGGAGCTGATCGCGCTGCGCGACAAGCCTAGTTCCCGTGCGAGGTCCACCCGTGCCCGGTCACCCCGCCACAGTCGGCCCAGCAGCAACAGAGTATGACGGGCTCGAATGGCGGCCAAGTCGAGCGTGTCGTTGGGAAGCTCGGCGTACGGCAAAAGGACTCCGGGAGCAGAAGGCGGAGCAGGCTTCGAGAACACGAAGCAGGTCGTCTTATGAAACGCTTCATCCTGCTCCCATGCTTCTTTGTTTGTCAAGAGAACCAATTAACGGGGTGGGTGTGCCCCCAAGAAGAAGGCCGGAGCGTAGATGCTCCGGCCCTTGAGGGGTTCCAGAAGAACGTTTAGCCCAAGGTGTCGGCTTCTGAAGCCACCTCAACTCCGCCCGGCTGACCTTCCGGCCGCAGCAGGGGAAACAGCAGCACGTCGCGGATGGAATCGCTGTCCGTGAGCAACATGGCGAGGCGATCCATGCCCATACCCATTCCGGCGGCGGGCGGCATGCCGTACTCCAGGGCCAGCAGGAAGTCCTCGTCCTGCTCGTGGGCCTCGTCGTCACCGGCATCACGGCGTTCGGTCTGCGCCTCGAACCGGCCCCGCTGGTCCAAGGCATCGTTCAGCTCGCTGTAGATGGGCGCCAGTTCAAACCCCGCCACGAACAGGTCGGCGCGCTCGCTGAACCCGGGGCGGGAGCGGTGCGCCTTCACCAGCGGGCTGATCGCCAGCGGCACGTCGGTCACGAAGGTTGGGTTGACCAGCGTGTGCTCGACGTACTCGCCGAAGAGCTTGTCGAGCAGCTTGTAGTCGGGCACCTTCCGCAGTTCCGGGTGGCGTTCGTCGGTCCAGGCCCGCAGCCGGGCAAGGTCAGTGGGGTCGAAATCCAGTCCGGCGGCGTCCTTCAGCGTCGTCACGAAGTCCAGCCGCCGGAAGGGCAGGCTGAAATCCACCTCCTTGCCCTGGTAAGTCAGACGCGGCCCGCCCTTGATCTGCGTGACGAGGCCGTGCAGCAGCTCCTCGACCAGCCGCATCATGTTCCCATAGTCGCCGTAGGCAAAGTACGCCTCCAGCATGGTGAATTCGGGGTTGTGGGTGCGGTCGATGCCCTCGTTGCGGTAGTTGCGCCCGATCTCGTACACGCGCTCGAAGCCGCCAACCAGGAGCCGCTTGAGGTACAGCTCCAGGCTGATTCGCAGGCTGAACTCGTGCCCCAAGGCGTTGTGAAAGGTCTTGAAGGGCTTGGCTTCCGTGCCGCCCGGCACGACCTGAAGGGTGGGACCCTCCACCTCCATAAAGCCGCGGTCGTCGAGGAAGTTGCGGATGTAACGAATGGCGCGGGCGCGAGTGCGGTACACCTCCCGTTGCTCCGGGTTCACAATCAGATCCAGATACCGGCGCCGGGCGCGCAGTTCCTCATCCTGAAGACCGTGAAACTTGCTGGGGAGGGGGTGCAGGCTCTTGACCAGGGGCTGCCATGACCTGACTCGCAGGGTGAGCTGCCCCGTCCGCGTGACGAAGGGGAAACCCGTCACGCCGATGATGTCCCCGAGGTCGATCTTCTTCGTGGCAGCAAACTGCTCGGTGTCCTGCTTGGAGAAGTGCAGTTGCAGCCGTCCCTGCTCGTCTTGGAGGTCGGCGAAGGCGGACCCGCCCTGATGGCGGAAGTTCGTGATGCGTCCCGCCAGGGCATACATCTCCTCCGGCCACTCCTGACCGGGCTCCACCCCAGGGTGGGCGGCGAGCACGTCGCGGGTGTGGTGGGTCTGGGGGTAGCTGTAGGGGTAGGGCTCGAAGCCCGCTTCGCGCAGGGCGTCCTGGTTGTTCAGGCGGCTGACAGTCTGCTCGTGCAGACCCGCGCGGCGGGCATCCTGGGTGGGGACGGAGTCGGACATAGGGGGAAGTATAGGCGGCGGTAACAGCAAAAAGAGGGAGCGGAGGGGCCTTGCCCGGTACCCCCCACTCCCCCTGCCCCGTCTAATACTCGATGGTCTTGACCCGGTACTTGACCTGCCTGCCGTTTTCCAGGTTCACCACGAAGGTCTCGCCCAGCTTGCGGCCCATCAGTTGCTTCCCCACCGGGCTTTCCTCGCTGATGCGCGGCAGGCTGCCGCCGAGGACCGCCGCCTCGGGGGCGCTGACGACCTGCACGCGCATGTCCTTTTTGGTGGCCTCGTTGGCGAGGGTGACCACCGCGCCCAGTTCCACCCGGCCGTCATTCTCGTGGTCCTCGATGATCGTGGCGCGGGCGAGGGTGTCCTCCAGCTCCTCGATGCGGGCCTCGATGTTCAGCTTCTCGCGCTTGGCGTCCTCCAGGCCGGTGTCCTCGTTGTCGGCGCTCGTCTCCATCTGCTCTTGCAGGATGCGGGTCGCCTCCGCCAGGCGGGCGTTCTCCTGCGCCAGGGTGCGCTGGAGGCGCTCGAAGCCCTCCCTCGTGAGTCTGACCTGTCTCGTCGCTTGTACCACGGCTGCCCTCCACTGCTCACGTGCATGGGGATGAAGGAAAAGGAACGAATTTCTGAGAATTCGTCCGGCATTCTGCCACAAGCCTGTGTGGCAGGCAATGGAAGCTCGTGCTTGGAACGGGGCCCTCCAAAGGTCTGCCGGGTGGAGGGCAGGCTGCCCGGTCACCCTCGCGCGCCGCCCAGCAGGGGACGCCGCGGATCAGCCGCTCACTTGCCCATGAACGTCAGGCTGAAGAGCCACTTGCCCGTGCCGTCGGCCGCCCACTGGTAGCCGATCGAGGGACCGAACAGCGAGGGCAGCGCCTCGGCGCGCAGCAGCAGGTCGCCGTATACGGTGGTCACGTTGCCCGTCCAGACGCGGGTGACACGGGTGCGGAGCGCGCCCACGGTGAAGGCGGGCGGGGTCGCGCCCATGGGCAGGCGGTAGGTGAGGCTGGCGTTCGTCTCTTGGGAGCGGCCGTGATTCAGGGCAGGAATGGCGACGTGGCCCGCCACAAGCCGCTCGAAATGCGAGGCGACCAGCGTGAGGCCGGGGGCCAGGGCCGTATTCGCGTTAAGGGACACGTCCAGACTGCCCTGTGCCTCTCGCTGAATGGGGAAGGTGTACAGACGGGCGTTGACGCCAAAGGACGTGTTGATCTTCCCGAACATCTTGCCGTACCCGGCCCCCACTTCCGTTTGTGTGTAGGTTGCCGCCACATCCCCCTGAAAGGCCACCCCAGCGTTATTCACCACTCGCACACGGTCCTGGAAAACCGTAAAGGCGTACCCTCCCGCAAAGCGGGAGTACGCGCCGTTTCCCTGAAGCAGCCCACTGTACTGCAGCCCACGGTAGGGGTTATATGTGATCTCCAGGCGGGGAATCCCCGCGGCGGCGCCCAGGCCATTATCGAACACACCCACGACTAGAGAGGTGTCGTTGATCCGGGTACTCACACCGTATTCCCAGTATTGGGGGTGCCGGGCCAGCACCAGGCGCACATCCTGCTTGAAGGGCAGCGGAAAGGCGCGCACGCCGAAAGACACTCCCCCGTCGAGGCCAGCCACCACCTCGGTGTCGCCAAAACGCGGGAAATAGTTAGCGGGCAGCCGGAGGGCGGGCACAGCATTCGTCTGCGTGCCTGCCGTCTGGGCAGTGGCGACGGCGGGGCCGGTGAGCGTCAGGGCGGCTGCCCCGCACTTCAGAATCTGGGTGAATCGTCTCGACACCCGAGCATCCTGACGCCTTTCCCGCCGGTTTTGGTGAATGTGACGCGGATGTGAAAAATGATGTTTTTCAGGTCCTAACATTCACGATCGTTACGCCGTGCCCGCCCTGGTTGGCCTCGGCATCGTGGAAGGACTCGACGCGCTTGTCGGTCTTGAGGTAGTCGCGCAACAGGCGGCGCAGCACCCCCTGCCCCTTGCCGTGGACCACCCGCAGCGGCGTCTCCCGGAGGGCCTGCGCCTCAGTGATCGCGGTGCGCAGTTCCTCGACCGCCTCCTCGACGCCCAGGCCGCGCAGTTGCAGCTCGTTCTGGAAGGTGTTGGGGCTGGTCCCCGCGAAGGTCGGGCGCGGCGCCTTCACCTTGGGCTCGGGTTTGAGGCGCACGTCCCGCCGCTTGACGCCCACCTTCATCACGCCGAGCTGCACCACGAGGTCGTCGCCGCGCATCTCCAGCACCTGGCCGGTCGCTCCGTAGGCGGGCACCTCGACCGTGCTGCCCACCCGGATGGGATCGCCGCGCTCCTCGCGGGAGGGGGGCGGGGCGGGGCGGGCCTTCTGGGCGGCGGAGCGCAACTCGCGCAGCTCCTGCATCACCCGGGGGCGGGCGCTGTCCTCCTGGGCGCGGGCTCGCAGGGTGCGGACCCGCTCGATGGCGTCGGCGTACAGGGTCTCGGCCTTCTGGGCGGCCTCGGCGATCATCTCGTTTCGGCGGGCCTCCAGCGTCTCGCGCTCCTGGCGCATGCGGGCGACTTCAGCCTCCGCGTCCCGGCGGGCGGTCGTGGCCCGCTCCAGTTCCGAGGCGAGGTCCGCGCGCTCGCGTTCCAGGCCCTCCAGCATCCGCTCCATCAGGCCCGCGTCAGGGCCGAGCAGTTCCTCGGCGCGCGACAGCACATCGTTCGGCAACCCCATCCGCCGCGCGATGGCGAGGGCGTAGGAACGGCCCGGCTGCCCCACCTGAAGCTGGTAGGTGGGCGAGAGGGTCTCCACATCGAAGCCCATCGAGGCGTTTTTGAGCCCAGGCGTCTCCAGCGCGAAGAGCTTCAGGGGCGAGAGGTGCGAGGTGATGATGCCGCGGGCGTCCTGCCCCAGCAGGGTCTCGATGAGCGACTGCGCGAGCGCGGCCCCCTCGGCGGGGTCGGTGCCCGAGCCCAGCTCGTCGATGAGGACCAGGGTGTCGGGCGCGGCGTGGCGCAGCACGAAGCGCAGGTGCTTGAGGTGCGAGGCGAAGGTCGAGAGGCTCGCCTCGATGCTCTGCTCGTCGCCGATGTCCACCAGCACGTCGCGCACCACAGGCAGCCGGGCGGAGGCGGCGGCCACGTACAGCCCGCACTGATGCATAAGGACGGCCAGGCCCAGCGTCTTGAGGGTCGCCGTCTTGCCGCCCATGTTCGGCCCGGTGATCAGGAGCATCTTCGTGTCGCCGAGGCCGATGTCGTTGGGGACGGGGTTCTCGATCAGGGGGTGCCGGGCCTCCCGCAGGTCGTAGGTACTGTCGGTGGTGGGCTCGGGGCGGTTGAGGCGCCAGTCGCGCGCCAGCCTCGCCTTCGCGGAGATCAGGTCGAGTTCGCCGATGGTGGCGAGGGTGACGGGCACGTCGGGGTCGGAGGCGAGCAGGCCCGACAGCTCGGTGAGAATGCGCCGGACCTCGGCCTCCTCGTCGAGGATCAGGCGGGCGAGTTCGTTGTTGAGCTGGGTGACCGCCGCCGGTTCCACGAAGTACGTCTGCCCGGTCGCGGAGGCGTCCACGATGATGCCCTGCACCTGTCCCACCCGGCTCGCCTGCACGGGGAGCACATAGCGGTCGCGCCGGATGGTGACGATGTGCTCCTGCAGCACGTCCGCCCAGCGGTCCAGGGTGGCCGCCAGCTTCTCGCGGATGCGGCCCCGCAGCGGTTCGATGCGGCGGCGCAGGTCGCGGAGCCGGTGGCTGGCGTCGTCGCGCACCCCGCCGTCGCGGTCGAGGGATGAGAGCACCCGGCGCACAAGTTCGCTGTGGTCGCCCAAACCAAGGGCCACGTCGCGCAGCGGCCCCCGCGAGTTGGCATTAATCGCCCGCTTGACCGTCATCGCGCCGTCCAGCGAATAGGCGGCGTTCAGCAGGTCCTGCCCCAAGAGCACCCGCCCCTCCTGCGCCCGCCCGTACAGGTCGCGGATGTCCTGGATGCCCCCGAGGCTAAGGCTCACCCCGAAGAGGGCGTCCTCCACCTCGTCGAGTTCGCGCCGGATGCGGCCCGCGTCGTCGGAGGGCGTCATGGCCCGCGCCCGCTCCACGCCCAGCGACGTGGAACTGCGCTCGGCGAGGGCGTCGCGGATGCGGGGAAAATCCAGGGCGGTCAGGGCACGGGCGGCAAACGGCATCTCTTACCGAGGATAACAACGGGTAGTGCGGGGAAACGTGCGCCGGTTGGCTTAGGAACAGTGGGGCCCCCGGCGGCTCAGCAGAGCACTTCGATGACAAATCCGCCCGGGGAGCGGAAGTAGAAGGTCCACGAGCCGTGCTGCCTGCCCGGCGGCCCCACCTCGTAACCGTCCTCGCGGAGCTGCTAGTTGATACCCACTCCTCGTTCGCCTGCGTGAAGCCGACATGGAAGGTGTCGGGGTAGCTGACGTGCTCCCCGCGGAAGAGGCTGATCAGCGTCCCGTTGTCGTCGGTCAGGAAGGCCATGCGGTCATTGGCCTTCCCCTGGCCCCGGAGCCCGAAATACTTTTCCAGGAATGCGAGAGTGGCCCTGACGTCGGTGACGGTCAGGTTGAGGTGGTTGAGTTTCATCGTCTTCCCCTTTCGGGCCGGAAGTTCCGCCGCCCATGGCTGCTGGATTCCCACAAGCAGCGTAAGGGGGTCTCGCGCCGGATGGCTTGGCGCAGGGACTGAAAGCCGTGGCTCTTCCAACCCCTCGCCTGCTACCCTGCCCCCCGTGAAGTTCGCGGTGCTGTCCACCAGCCTCGATCCCGTCAGCCGCAGCCGCTGGATGGCCGGGCTGACGGCGGCGCAACTGGGGGCTGATGGGTATGACGTGACGCTGCTCGACCTGCGGGACACGCCCCTGCCCCCCTTCGACAACGACACCTGCTACGCGCATCCGAACGCGGAGCTGTATCACCGGGTCATCGGGGAGGCGGACGGGGTCTTCCTCGCCGTGCCCGTCTACAACTGGGGCCTGGGGGCGGGTGTCAAGAATCTGGTCGAGCTGACGGGCAGCACCGACCCTGAGCGGGGGCTGCACGGCGCGTGGTTCGACCAGCCGGTCACCTTCCTCGTCTCGGGAGGCCTGGCACACGGCTACCTGAGCCACGGGGCCTTCGCCTTCGGGCTGATGACGGATTTTCGCTGCGTGGTGAGCCCCCACTTCGTGTACGCGACCTCGGCGGAGTGGGCGGCGGACGGGGTGCCGGGCAAGTGGCTGGCGCGCACGGTGGAGCGCGGCGTGGACCTCGCCGCCCGGCTGCGGGACCGGCCCTACCGCTCGATCTGGGAAGTATGACGGCCCGCGCGCCCCTCCTGCCTCCCACCGAGAAGCCGCGCGTGCTGGTCGAGCATCCCGACTTCTACGTGGTGGGCAAGCCCGCGCTGTGGCTGACCCATCCGGTGCGGGCGCGGGTGGACGTACCCGATGTACTGACCTTCATGCGGGCCGAGACGGGCGAGCGTGACCTCGCGCCGCCCCATCGCCTCGACCGTGAGACGAGCGGGACGCAACTGCTGAGCCGCGACCCCGACGCCGCCCGGCGCTTTTTTACCCTGTTCAAGGAACATCTGGTCGGCAAGACGTACCTGGCCCTCGTCCACGGGTCGCCGGGGTGGGAGCGGCTGACCCTCGACGCCCCGCTGGGGGATCTGGGGCTGGGCGGGGCGAACAAGGTCGTGATCCGGCAGGCGGTCGTGCCGAACGGGCGGCCCGCCGTGACGGATTTCCGGATGGTGGAGCGGCGGGCGGGCTTCACGCTGATCGAGGCCTATCCCCGCTCGGGACGGCTGCACCAGATTCGTGCCCACTTGGCGCACCTGGGCCTGCCAATGGTGGGCGACAAGATTTACGGGCGCGACCCCCAGGCCTTCCTCGACTTCATGGAGACGGGGCAGACGCCGGAGCTGACCGCCCGGCTGCTGCTCCCCCGGCAGGCGCTGCACGCCGCCCGCATCGCCTTTCCATGGGCCGGAACCCAGTTCGCCGCGGAGGCGCCGCTGGCATCCGATTTGCAGGCATTCTGGGACGGGCTGGAGACGGACCAGGCCAAGGGCGATTCAAGTTCCCCCTGAAGCTCGTCCAGGTTGCTCTGTACGGCAAGGGGGAGAAGCTTGAGAGCATCTGGCATAAGAACAGTGTCAGAAGCATCTCCTCCTCTGTGGAGGGGGCCCTTCGCTTCGCTCAGGGTGACAACTCTTCTTTCAAGTGCTCTGACTCCCGCCCACGCTTCCTTCGGAAGGACAAACCTGCCTCCCCCACCCGGGGCCGTTACTTCGGGTGGGTCGCCTTCCAGTCCAGGGCGAATTCCTCGTAGTAGTCGCGGACGCTGTTGGTCGCCATCTCGGCCAGGGCGTCGGCGTCGGGCACGCTGCCGTAGCCGGAGGTGGACCACAGTTGCAGGTGGCTGGCGGTCAGGCGGTGCGTGCCGATGGTCACCTGGGCGTCTTTCACAAGTTCCACGTCCAGGTCCACGGCGTACAGGTAGCGCCCGTCGCGGCTCTCAAAGGCGTCCACGGTGAACACCTGGGCGACGGTGCAGGTCTTGGGATCGCCGTAGGGAATGGCATAGAGGGTGGCGTAGCGGGCGAGCTGCTCGTCGACCTCGACGGCCAGGTCCTCCTGCTCCTCGTCGTCAACGTACACGTACGAGATGGGCGGGCACAGGTCAGTGGCCGTGAGGGTGCGGAGATTGCCCTGCTGGTGTTCGGCGAGGGCCGTGCCGGGCAGGATCATCAGGGCCGTGAGCGTGAGCAACGCGCGTCTCATGGCAGGCAGTGTACCCGCCGGGGCTGGGGCGGGCACCCAAAGTTGCGCCTGGCCTGCTACGCTGGGCGCATCCTCCCTCCCGGGTGGCCGCCGACCGCCTGGCCGGGCCACCCTCTCCGCGCCCCCGTATGCCGATGCCCTCCCGCGTCCCCCCTGCTCCGGTTCCCCCCCGCGGGACCGGGTCAGCCCGGCTGCTCAACCAGCGCCGCGCGCCGTAACGGCAGCCTGAACGGAGGCCAGCGAAGGTTTCTTTTCGCGCGACCTCCGCCCCTTTTCCTGCCCCGCCCTGTCCTCTCCCCTGCCCGTGGAGGCTCCCCGAATGTCCCAGCCCCAGACCACCCCACCCGATCCCCTGACCGCCGGGGCCGCCGCCTACGAGGACGCGCAGGGCGAGATGTTCCAGACCCTCGCACCCGACGGCAGCGTGATCCGGCCCGAGGCCCTGCCCGACGTGCCCACCCGCCTGCACCTGTACCGCCAGATGCGCCGCGTCCGCCACTTTGACGAGCGCGCGTGGGTGCTGTACCGCACCGGCCGCATGGGTGTGTTTCCCCCCTACGGCGGGATGGAGGCGAGCCAGGTCGGCACCGCTGCCGCGCTGACCCACGACGACTGGCTGTTCCCGACCTACCGCGACACGGGCGCCGCGTTGGCGTACGGCCTGCCCATCCCGCAGACGCTGGCGTACTGGCGCACCAGCCCGCACGGCTGGGCAATGCCGCAGGACCTCAAGATCCTGCCCTTCTACATCCCCATCGCCACTCAGTACCCGCACGCGGTCGGGGCGGCCCTGGCCGAGCGGCGCCGGGGGACGGCCAACGTGGCGATGGCCTACATCGGCGACGGGGGCAGCAGTGAGGGCGACTTCCACGAGGCGCTGAACTTCGCGGGCGCGCTGGACGCCCCCTGCGTGTTCATCCTCCAGAACAACGGCTGGGCGATCAGCGTGCCGACCCGCACCCAGACGCGGGCGACGAACCTCTCGCGCCGGGCGGACGGTTACGGCATCCCCGGCGTTCGGGTGGATGGCAATGATGTGCTGGCGACCTACCACGTGACGGCCGAGGCGGTGCGCCGCGCCCGGGCGGGGGAAGGTCCTACGCTCATCGAGACGGTGACCTACCGCATCAAGCCCCACACCCTGGCCGACGACCCCAGCCGTTACCGCACGGACGCCGACAACCTGGGCTGGGACGCCAAGGACCCGGTGACCCGCCTGCGCGCCCACCTGCTCGCGGAGGGGCACCTGACCGAGGAGGAGGACACGGCCCTCACCCGCGAGATCGAGGCTGAGTTCGAGGCGGCCCTCGCGGTCGCCGACGCCTTCCCCGAGCCCACCCCCGCCGAGATCGTGGACCACGTGTTCGCCGAGCCCACCCCGCAACTGAGGCGCCAGCGCGCGCAACTCCTGGCCGAGGAACAAGCATGACCGCCACTGCCCCCAGCAAGACGAAGACCATGACGATGGTGGCCGCCATCAACGACGCGCTCGCGCTCGCGCTGGAGCGGGACCCCGCCGTCCACATCTTCGGGGAGGACGTGGGCGTAATGGGCGGCGTGTTCCGCGCGACCGACGGTCTCCAAACCCGTTTCGGCGCCGAGCGCGTGTTCGACACCCCGCTCGCCGAGGCCGGGATCGTGGGCATGGGCGTCGGCATGGGGCTGGCGGGCCTGAAGCCGGTCGCGGAGATCCAGTTCGCGGGCTTCCTGTACCCGGCGCTCGACCAGATCCTCTCGCACCTGGGCCGCTACCGTCACCGCACCCGCAGCCGCTACCACCTGCCCATGGTGGTCCGCGCGCCCTACGGCGGCGGCGTCCATACTCCAGAGCAGCACGCCGACTCCCCCGAGGCGATCCTGGCGCACACTCCCGGCGTCAAGGTCGTGATTCCCAGCACCCCCGCCGACGCCAAGGGCCTGCTCCTGGCCGCCATCGAGGACCCCGACCCGGTCTTCTTCTTCGAGGCGATCAAGCTCTACCGGTCGGTGAAGGAGGAGGTGCCGGAGGGGTACTACACGGTGCCGCTCGGGAAAGCCCGTGTGGTGACCGAGGGCGACGACGTGACCGTGATCTGCTACGGCGGCATGGTCGAGGTCGCGCAGAAGGCCGCCGAGGCCGCCAGGGCGCACGGGATCGGCGTGGAGGTCATTGACCTGCGGACGCTCGTGCCGCTGGACACCGACACCATCCTCGCCTCGGTCCAGAAGACGGGCCGGGTCGTCATCGTGACCGAGGCGCCGCGCACGGGCGGCTTCCACTCGGAGATCAGCGCGACGGTCGCCGAGGAGGCCATCGAGTTCCTGCGCTCGCCCATCGTCCGGGTGACGGGCTTCGACGCACCGTACCCGCCCTTCACCTCCATCGAGGACGTGTACCGCCCCAATCCAGTGCGGGTGGCGAGGGCGATCCGGCAGGTCATGGCGTACTGAGGAGGTGGGGCGGATTGGGTCGTCCCTTCCGCCTTCCCAACTGCGTTCCAGCGCACTTTTTCACCTCAGCGCCGAATCATGAAGGCCGGTGAGGATGGGAGGCGATGCGTCTGCCTGCCCTGCTTCTGACCTCTGCCCTGCTCGCCGGGACGGCTGTGCTCGGTGTGGCCCGCCTCCAGAAGCCGGAACTGCGGGGGCAGGAGGCGGCTCCGGCAGCCGCCGCGCCAGCTCAGCCGGAAACGCCCTTCATCCCGGCGGTGGCGCCCGCCCCCGAATCCGCCGCGACCCCTGCGGAGGAGACGCCCGCGCCTTCCCCCGTGCCCAGCCCCGAACCCCAGGCACCGACCCCAGCCCCCCCCGCTCCGGCCCCCATCCTGCCCGCCTCGGCCAGCATCACGGGCATCCGGCACGAGTACCAGCGGCTGAACAACTGCGGGCCGGTGACGGTGGGCATGGCGCTGAGTCGCTGGGGCGGCAAGCTCGACCAGTACGACATCGCGCCCCGGCTCAAGGCCAACCGGGGGGACGTGAACGTGTCGCCGGAGGAGCTGGCCTCCTTCGCCCGCTCGCAGGGGATGAACGTCCACCTCGCCACGAACGGCGACCGCCCGATGCTCAAGCGGCTGCTCGCGGCGGGATTCCCGGTGATCGTGGAGACGTGGTTCATCACCCATGACAGCGGCGGGATGGGTCACTACCGATTGCTGACGGGCTACGACGACGCGGCGCAGGATTTCCGGGCGCTGGACTCGTACATGGGACCGCTGAAGATGCCCTACGGTCAGTTCGACGAGCTGTGGCGCTCGTTCGGGCGGACGTTCCTGGTCGTCTTGCCCCCCGAGCGGCAGGAGGAGGTGCGGGAGTTGCTGGGCTCCCGCGCCGATAAGGCGACCGGGCAACGTGAGGCGCTGCGGGTCGCGCTGGCCGAGGCGGAGCGAAGGAATGACGCGGTGGGCTGGCTGAATGTGGGGAACGCGAAACTCGCCCTGGGGGACGCAAAGGGCGCGGCGCGGGCCTTCGATCAGGCGTTCGCCGCCCAACCCGACCTCACGCTCGACCCGACCCGCCCGGCACGGGTGGTGGGCGGCCTGCCGTGGCGGACGCTGTGGTATTCCTTCGGACCGCTGGAGGCGTACATCCGCACCGGGCGCTACGCGGACGTGCTGCGCCTGACGCGCGCCGTCCTGCGCGACGCCCCCGCCCACGAGGAGGCCCTCTACTGGCGGGGCCGCGCGTTGGCCGGGCTCGGACGGGCAGCAGAAGCGAAGAGCGCCTACCGCGAGGCGTTGAGGTTGCGGCCCAGCTACGCCTCGGCACGGGCAGCGCTGGACGGGCTCTGAGGGACAGAACCGCCTTTTCTCCGCGAAGGGGACGCTCTCACTGACGCGCTGATGCGTCTGTTGTCGAGCTTCCCGCCCGCAGTGTTACCCTCGTCGCATGACCCTGCCTGCCGCCCGCCTGTCGCCGGAGGCCTACGCCCGTGCCCGCGCCTTCCTGCTGGAGCGGGGGCGACCACTGGAGGCCGCGCGCTTCCGCCACGCCTTTGAGGATGGGCCAGCCGGGGATGTGCTGGACACGCTGAAGGCTTACCAGAACCCGGACGGCGGCTTCGGTCGGGCACTGGAGCCGGACCACCGCGCCCCGCAGAGCAGCACGCTGGCGACCTCGCAGGCGCTGCGGGTGCTGCATGACCTCGACGTTCCGGCCACCGAGCCGTTGCTGGCGGACGCGGTGGCCTGGCTGCGCTCACACCTCCAGGTGGAGGAGGAGGGCAGCGTCTGGCCCTTCCTCCCCCCCGAGGCCGAGGCGCACCCCCACGCCCCCTGGTGGAACCAAGCGGAACCCGGGGAGCTGGCGCGGACGTTCGGCGGCTTCCGGGTCAATCCCCGCGCCGAGATCGTGGCCCTGCTGTGGCGCTGGCCGGACCTGCTGCCGGAGGGGCTCCTGTCCCTCCTCACCGTAGAGACGCGCGACGCCGTGCTGGAGGGTCTCGACCCTGGGGACGTGAACGGCCACCACGTCGCGGCCATGTTCGCCCAGACCGCCGAGGTCCCGGGCCTGCACCGGGAGCCCGTGCTGGACTACCTCGACGACGTGCTGCCCAGCCGGGTCTCGCGTACCCCGCAGGACTTCGCCGCCTACGGGATCAATCCCCTCTCGGCGGCGCCCACCCCCGCCTCGCCCCTGGCCCGCCCGCTGGAGGAACCCCTCGCAGCGGCCCTGACCCACCTCCTCACCTCGCAGGCGGAGGACGGCTCGTGGGCACCCAACTGGTCCTGGGGTGGGCAGTTCCCCGACGTCTGGCCCCGGGCCGAGCGCGAGTGGCGCAGCGTGCGGACGCTGGAAGCGCTGCTTACCCTGCGGGCGTGGGGCAGGCTGGAGGGGTTGTAGGAAAAATCCTGCCACACCACATCCCAAAAAAACCGCCCCACCTTCCGGCAGGGCGGTCAGAACCGGCCCACTTACTTCTTGGGCGCCTCGATAGTCTTGGCAGGCTTGGCGGTCGCTCGCACCGGGGCCTTCTGCACCGTCTGCCCGATGCTCGCCGTTTCGCGCTCGACCTGGCGGTTGATCAGAATCTGCTGGCCGATGCCGATCAGGGTCGAGAGGATGATGTAGATCGTCACGCCCGCCGGGAAGGTCAGCGCGAAGTACAGGAAGATGATGTAGATAAAGGCCTGCTGCCGGAACATGTCCGGGTTCTTGCGCGTCATGACGTAGAGCTGCCCGATGTTCACGCACAGGTAGATCAGCGCCAGGATGTAGAAGGGGTCGGGGATGGCGAGGTCCGGCAGCCACAGGAAGCCCGAGTCGAACTCGAAGTTGCGGATGGTAGACCACAGCGCGATCAATACCGGGAAGGGCAGGAAGGTGGAGAAGCACCCCGCCGGGTTGAAGTTGTAGTCGCGGTAGAGCTGCTGCATCTCCTGCTGCATGGCCCGCTGCGAGTCCACATCCTTGCGTTCCTTGTACTTCTCCTGGATCTCCTTGATCTTGGGCTGCATGACCTGCATGCGGGCGGTCGTGCGGCCCTGCGCCTGCATCAGCGGCCACATGATCAGCCGCAGCAGGATGGTGAGCAGCACGATCACCAGGCCCCAGTTGCCCACGAACTTGTACAGCCCCTCCATCAGCTTCACGATGTAGAGGCTGATGCTCCCGAAGAAGTTGGGCTTGAACAGGCCAGGCAGGTTGCTGTAGCCGCTCTGGTACAGGTGAATCAGCTCGTTCTTGCCGCCGTAGACCTCCAGATTGCTGTTCCCCTGAAGGGCCACGGAAATCAGCCCCTGGGCACCGCCCGTCAGGGTCGCGTTGGCCGTCGTGCCCCCCTGGGGCCGCACGATCAGTGCGTGCGCGATCTGGCTGGGGTTTTCCTGGAGAGCCGCGTACTGGATGTTCTGCACGCTCAGGGTGCCGTTGCCCTGCACGGCGGCGGGCTGACCGCCGACCGGGACGGCCTGCACACGGGGGTTGTCCGCCTTGCCCAAGCCGGGGAACAGCATGGTGTAGTTCTGCGGGCCACCCTCGATGCTCGTCCGCACGTCCACCTTGAAGTTGCGCGGGTGCAGGGTGACGGTCTTGGTGACGGTGGCGCCGTTCTGGGTGTAGCGGAACACGGCTTCCTGGCGGTTCTGGGCGAGGTCCAGGGAGGTCGTCGGCACCGTCACCTGGGCAGGCTGGGTGGGACCGAGGACGTTCCCGGCCGAGACCGCGAGCGCCCGGCGGTTCCCCACCATGTTGACGATGCCGCGCTGATTTTTCAGGGCGCTGAAGTCGTAGGTGCCGTCAGCCTGACGCTTGATGTACGGCGTGCCCGCGTAGCCCTTCACGTACCAGCCGATCACCTCGCCGCGCCGGTTGAACACCACGTCCTGAAGGTTGCTGGTGGCGATCAGCTCGTCGCCGGGGCGGCCGTCGAAGTCGGCACGAATCCACTCGGGCGTGATCGCCTTGCCGAAGGTGGGAAGGGGGCCGGTGGTGCCGCAGCCCGTCAGGAGCAGGGCGCCGAGGGCCGTCAGGGGAATCAGGGTCTTGATCTTCATGCAGGGGTCTTTCTGGAGGGGAAGTGCTGAGGCACGGGATCGAAGCCACCCGGCACCAGGGGGTTGCAGCGCATCACGCGCCACGCGGCGAGCCAGCCGCCCTTCAATGCGCCGTGCCGCTCGATGGCCTCCACAGCATACTGAGAGCAGGTGGGCGTGAAGCGGCAGGTCGGCGCGGGCTTGCGCGGTGAGAGGTGCCGCTGGTAGGCCCGCACGATCCGCACCAGGCTCCGCGAGGCGGCGCTCATGTCTCCCCCCCGGGGCGCTTGTTGGACGTCACGCTGGCGGGTACGGGGGAAGCGGAACGCCGGTTCCCACCCTGTCCGCCCCCCTTGCGCTTGACGCGGCCGGGCACCTGCGCGAGCACCCGCGCGAGCGCCGCTTGCAGCTCCGGGAAGGGCGCAGTCAGCACGCCGGGATTGGGCATCAGGACCGCGCGGCAGGGGGGCAGGCCACCAGGCAGCGTGCGGAGCGCCTCGCGCACGCGGCGGCGGGCGCGGTTGCGGTCCACCGCGCGGCGCAGGGTCTTCTTGGCTACCACGATCCCGATGATGGCGCCTGGACGCCACACCTCACCGTACCTTGGGCGATAATCGATCACCCGCAGCGTGAAGAGGGGGTCGCGCAAGGCCACTCCCTGCTGCCGCACCCGCCGGAACTCGCGGTCGCCCCTCAACGACTCCAGCGCCACCGGACGGCGGGGCCGTGCCTGCGTGGCGCTGGGCTGGTCGGGGTTCGAGATAACCCGCTCCTAAAGGCGAAAATTACTCGTCGCTGACGGTAAGCTGGTGACGACCCTTCGCGCGGCGGCGCGCGAGGATGTTGCGGCCCGCTTTGGTCTTCATGCGGGCGCGGAAGCCGTGGGTCTTGGCCCGCTTGCGGACGTTCGGCTGGTAGGTACGCTTCATGACTCTGCTCTCCTTCTTCTCGCGGCGGGCGGCCCTGACTCCTGAGTTGCCTGGAACCCTGCGGCCTGCCGTGCCTGTGCGCGAAACTCGCCCCCCTGGGAGGGCAAACTCTGGAAGTGTATCACGTGGGCAGGCCGCGCGGGAAGAGCGGGTTGGCGTGGCAGGCCTTTCCGCAGTCCCCGCTCGGGGATGGACGTGTTCAGCCGAAGCTGGAAAGGCAGGGGCACTCGTTCTTCTTCCTCAACGGCTTTGTGGTGGGCGTATGCCACCGATGTAGAAAAGGCACGGTGGGAACGCGGTCTTCCCCCTCTCCCCTCGTGGGAGAGGGGGCGTGTGACCAGCTTCAATGACTGCAAGATGGCCTGCCTCATCTACTCACCGCGCTGCGGGGCGTGCCCATTCACCGCCACCCAGCCTCCCCCTCAAGGGGAGGGGCATAACTGCCGTCATGGACGTCATCTCGGCGCATTCAGGGAGGATGCGTCACCTGGCCGCGGAAAGCTTTTCACCTCTTCCCACTAGAAAGGCGCCACTCCCCCTACTTCCCCGCCCGGCCCTCCCCCTCGGGCTTCTCCACCACCCTCTCCTCCTCACCCGCGCGAACGGTCTGGCGGGGGGGGACGTGCAGGCCGGGACCGACCCTTGCCCCGGCCCCCACGGTGGCGTGGGCACCGACCACCGAGGGTGGGCTGTCCGCGTCCGGGCCTCCAATCTGGGCGTCCGCCTCGACCGTCGCGTGCTGGTCCACGATGGTGCGGCGGACGGCGGCCCCCGCCCTCACCGCGGCGCCGGGCTGCACGATGCTGTCCACCACCACGGCGCCCTCCTCCACCACGGCGTTGGGGCCGATCACGCTGCGGACGACCTCCCCGGCGATGATGGCCCCGCCGCAGACGAAGGCCTGGTCGAGGCGGGCGCTGCCCTCGATGCGGGCGGGTGGGCGGGAGATCGAGCTGGTGATGAAGGGCCAGTCCTCCGTATCGAGCGGGAAGCCCCGGCCATCCAGGAAGTCGCGGTGGGCGCCGAGATAGGCCTCCAGGGTGCCCACGTCCATCCAATAGCCCTCCAGCGGGTGGGCGTAGGCGTCCCCCCGCGCCACGAGGGCCGGGAGCAACTGCTCGCCGTAGTCGCCCAGTTCACCCTGCTTCTCTAACTCCGCGAGGGTGTCCAACAGCACGCCCGCGTCGTAGGCGAAAATTTCGGCGGTCACGGTCTTTCCCAGCGGCTCACCCGGCTTGTAGGCGAACTCGCGGACCCGGCCGTCCTCACCGACGCGGACATTGCCGAAGCGGGTGGCCTGCGCCTCCTCGACCTCGGTGGTCACCATCGTGACGCTGGCGCCGCGCCGCACATGCTCGCGGATCAGGCCAGCGTAGTCGAAGCGGTAGATGTGGTCGGCGCTCAGGACGAGGACCACGTCGGGGCCGAACTCGCCCATCAGCCCCGTGTGCTGCGCGAGGGCGTGGGCGTTGCCCTGGGCGAACTCGCCGTCCTCCCGCCCAGGGCTGGAAAAGGGCGGCATGACCACCAGGCCCCCGCGCGTGCGGTCGAGGTCCCAGGGCCGCCCGCCCGAGAGGTGGTCGTTCAGGCCGTGCGGGAGGTACTGCTCGATCACCCACACGTCCTCAAGGCCGCTGTTCACCAGGTTCGACAGGGTGAAGTCGATCAGGCGGTAGGTGCCCAGGAACGGCACGGCAGGTTTGGCGCGCTCGGTGGTGAGGGGCGCCAGGCGACTGCCCTTGCCCCCTGCGAGCACGATGGCAAGCACCTTCTGACCGGCGATCCGCGAAGCCACGTCTGTGAGTGTGGCGGGTTTCCGGGACAGACGTGTGAGCCCGGACTGGACCGCGCTTCATGACCGGCCCGGCCACGAGTGTCACCTCAGGCGGGGACGCAGGAGGCCCGGTATGGTCTGATGTTTGTTCTCGTCGCGCCCGCGCTGGCGGTGATGCTGGTGTTCGCGGTGAGACAGGCCCCCACCCCAGTTTGATGTCCGGGGAGTTCCGGCCAGAGGCGGGGAACTCCGGTGTGAGGTTCTCCCGTCCGACGTTCCCAGCCTGTCCTGGGCCGCGCGGCCGCCTTCCCAAAGCCCTCATCATTTTGGCCGATGCCTGCCTCATCCCTTTCCCCTACGCTGGGGACATGAACGTGACCCGTCACCTCAGCGACACCCGCACCGGGGAGGGCCGGGTCCGGTTCCTGACCGGCGGCGGGCGCGTGCGGCTGGTGGCGGAGGGGCCGGGCTGGCAGCACGACAGCCTCCACGCCACCCTCAAGGACGCCGCGACCTTCCTCGCGGTGGTGCCCCGGCTGCCCCAGTCGTTGTACGAGCAGGCACTGGACGACCTGGAACGGCAGACCCAGTTGGGCGGAGCCGCGTAGCTGGAAGTGGGGGAAGAGAGGCCGGGGCAGCACGCTCCGGCCTCTGCTTTATCCCGCCCCCACCGCCCGCTCCGCCTCGGGGTTGGCCTCGGTCCGGCCCAGGTACGCGCCCACATCGGGCCACTCGATGATCTGGAAACGGCTGTTACGGATGGCGGGGGTAAAGCCCGCGTCCACCGCGCTGCGGATGAGTTCGCGCACGGTGGTGCGGTGCCGCCCGTGCCCGCCCGCCGCCGAGACCACGTTCTCCTCCATCATGGTGGAACCCAGGTCGTTCGCCCCGTAGTACAGCGAGGCCTGCGCAACCTTGAACCCCTGCCCCGGCCACGAGGCCTGGAGGTTGGGGACGTTATCGAGCGCGATGCGGGCAACGGCGAGCTGCTGGAGGTACTCGTGGGCGGTCGCGCCGGGCGCCTTGCCGTGCAGGCGGGTGTGCTCGGTCTGGAGGGTCCACATGGCGAAGCCGGAAAAGCCGTTGCCCCCGTACAGGCGCTGAGCCCGATCCTGCTGCTCGCGGATTTGCAGGAGGTGCCGGGTGCGCTGGGCGTACGTCTCGCCGAAGCCGATCACCATCGTCGAAATCGTATACAGCCCCTTGCGCTGCGCCGCGTCGAGGATGCGGAACCAGTCGGCGGAGCGGATGCGGGCGGGGGCCGCCTTCTTCCGCACCTCGTCCTCCAGAATTTCCCCACCCGCGCCGGGCAGGCCGTCCAGCCCCGCCTCAATCAGCGTGTCGAGCAGCTCATCCAGGCTCAGGCCGAACGTCTTCTCCATGAACAGCACCTCCTCGGGCGAGAAGGCGTCGATGCGGATACTCGGGTGGTGCGCCTTGATATGGCGCAGCAGGCCGGTGTAGTAGTCCAGGCCGAGGTCAGGGTTCACGCCGCCCTGCATCAGGATGCGGGTGCCGCCGACCGCCTCCAGCTCGGTGATCTTGGCGCTGATAGCTTCATAGTCGAGGGTGTAGCTGTCCTTCTGCCTGCGGGTGCGGTAGAAGGCGCAAAAGTTGCAGCCCACGTTGCAGATGTTGGTGTAGTTGATGTTGCGGTCGATCAGGAACGTGACCACGTCGGGGTTCGTCCGCGAGAGGCGCAGCTCGTGGGCGACCGCCGCCACGTCCGGCAGCGGCAACCTGTACAGCGCCTCGATCTCGGCGGCGTTCAGGCGCTCGCCCGACGCGGCTTTTTCGAGAATGGCGGCACCGACTCCATCCACACGGGCAGTCATGACCGCACGCTAGCACTCACGGGGGCGGCAAGCGTCCCGGCGCAGGCGAACCTCAGCGCCGGTCCTCCACCCCGTCGGGCACGAGCAGCAGTACCGTTCCGGCGCGGACCGGCAGGGCTTCCCAGGGCTCGCCCGGAGTCACCCGGTAGCCCTCGGCAGCCCGCAGCCGCACGAACTCGCGCTGGGGCAGGTCCAGGATGGCCTCACCCGCCAGGCAGGTGAGCCAGCCGGAGACACTTGGGCCGCCGACCTTGCCCTTCAGCGCCAGAACGCGCAGCAGGCCGCCGGGCAGCGCCACCCACTCGCCCGGGGTACTTGCCGCCAGCCGGGCGAGGTGCAGCGCCTGGGGCGGCTCGGGCCGGGGAGGGCGGGGCCGCACCCGGCTACTCCCCGCGCGCCGCCTGGTTCAGCTTCTTGCTCGCCTGGAGGGCCATCCCTTTGGCCTTTTTCACGTCCAGGCCGAGGGTGGGGGCGACCTCCTCCACCTTGCGGCCCTGGTCGCGGGTGGCGGTGACCAGCGCGCGTTCCTGCTCGCTCAGCACGCCCAGGTGCGGCTTGAGGTCGGCCCAGGTGAGGGCGGCTTTGGCGGGAGCTTTGGTGGCCGTCTTGGTCCGGGTCGAGGTGGCTTTGGCGGCAGGCTTCCTTGCCGCCGTCCGGCTAGCGGGCGCCTTTCTGGTTGGAGCTTTGGCTGCCGTTCGTGTCCCCGTACTCTTGCGGGTCGTGCCAGCCCGCGCAGCGCCCGCCTTCGTTCCCCCCGCTTTCGTGCCCGCCGCCTTACGCGCGCCCTTCCCCGCCTTGCCCTTGGGCTCCTTGCCGCGCTCCTCCAGGATTTCCAGGGCGCGCTCGGGCGTCAGAGTCCCCTCGTCCTCGCCCTTGCGCAGGGTGGCGTTGCGCTCGCCGTCGGTGAGGTACGGCCCGTAACGGCCCGACTTGAGCGTGATGGGAGAACGGCCCTCGTACTCGAAGGTCCGCAGGGGTGCGGCCGCCGCCCCCCTCGCCCGGAAGCGCGGCTGCATGAACAGCGCCTCGGCCTCGGGCAGCGACACCGTGAACAGTTGCTCGTGGGTGGCGAGGCTGCGCGAGTCGTTCCCGCGTTTCAGATACGGCCCGAACTTGCCGTTCTGCGCCCAGATTTCCTCACCCTCCGAGACGCCCACCAGGCGCGGCAGGCTGAGGAGCCGCAGGGCGCGTTCCAAGGTGATCGTGTTCAGGTCGTCGCCCGGGAAGAGGCTCGCCGAGCGCACGGGCGGATTGCCGTCTCCCAGCGTGACGTATGGCCCATACCTTCCGGCACGGGCCACGACGGGATGCCCGGTCGCCTCGTCCGTGCCGATCACCCGGTCTCCGGTCGGGCGGCCCAGCAGCTCGGCGGCCTTTTCGGGCGTCAACTCGTCGGGCGCGAGGTCTTCGGGGAGGTTCGCCTTCTCCTCGCCGCGTTGCAGGTACGGCCCGTAGCGGCCGACCCGGACCTCAATGCCTGTGCCCTCCAGCTTCGGCACGACGATGGTGGCGATGCCGCGCGCGTCGATCTCGCCCATCTTGGAGTCGATCAGGGGCCGCAGGGCCATCCCCTCGCCGCCCTCGCCCAGGTAGAAGCGGCGCAGGTACGGTACCCGCCGCGCCCGCCCCCCCGCGATGTCGTCGAGGTCCTCCTCCATCCGGGCGGTGAAGTCGTAGTCCACCAGGTTGCCGAAATGGTGCTCCAGCAGCGCGGAGGTGGCAAAGGCGGTCCACGAGGGCACCAGCGCCTGCCCCTTCTTGGTCGCGTAACCCCGGTCCTGAATGGTGCCCAGGATGCTCGCGTAGGTGGAGGGACGGCCGATGCCCGCGCCCTCCAACGCCTGCACCAGGGAAGCCTCGGTGTAGCGGGCGGGGGGCTGGGTCTCGTGGCCCTCGGGTTTGACGCCCTCGGCAGTAACGCGCTCGCCCTCCCTCAGCGGCGGCAGCGGGGTCTCACGGTCCTCCAGCGCGGCGGCGGGGTCGTCGCGGCCCTCGACGTAGGCGCGCAGGAAGCCGGGGAAGTCGATGGTGCGGCCCGTGGCGCTCAGGCCCACCTCCTCCCCGGTCCTCGCCTTTCCGGCCAGACGCACCCGCAGGCTGCGGCCCCGGGCGTCGGCCATCTGGCAGGCAACCGTGCGTTTCCAGATCAGGTCGTAGAGGCGCCACTCGTCGCCCGAGAGTTCGCCGCGCAGGCTGTCCGGTGTGCGGAAGCTCGACCCGGCGGGGCGAATCGCCTCGTGCGCCTCCTGGGCATTCTTGGCCTTCTTGGCGTAGACGCGGGGCTGGGGGCTGAGGTACTCCGGGCCGTACATCGCCTTCACCTGCGTGCGGGCCGCCGTGATCGCCTCCTGCGAGAGGTTGGTCGAGTCCGTTCGCATGTAGGTGATGTAGCCCTGCTCGTACAGCCGCTGCGCCGCGCGCATGGTGCGGGTAGCGGCGAAGCCCAGCTTGCGGCTCCCCTCCTGCTGGAGCGTGGAGGTGATGAAGGGCGCGTAGGGCCGCTGGGTGAAGGGCTTCTCCTCGGCGGAGGTGACGGTGAGCGCCTGCCCGGTCAGCCCGTCTGCGAGTGAACGTGCCGCCGCCTCGTCGAGCAGCCGCACCTCCGTCCCCTTCTTCAGCTGGCCGGTGAGGGGGTCGAAGTCCTTGCCCGTCGCCAGCCGCACGCCATCCACGTCGGTGAGCCGGGCGGGGAAGCGGGCCGAGTCCTCCGTCAGCGCGGTCACGAGGAGGTCCCACCACGTCCCGCTGACAAAGCGCATCCGCTCGCGCTCGCGCTCGACGAGCATCCGGGTCGCCACCGACTGCACCCGGCCCGCGCTGAGCTTGGGCGCGACCTTCTTCCACAGCACCGGGCTGACCTCGTAGCCGTAGAGGCGGTCCAGCGCCCGGCGGGCCTCCTGCGCCTCGACGAGGTTGGTATCGATCTGGCGCGGGTGTTTGATCGCCTGGTCGATGGCCTCCTTGGTGATCTCGTGGAAGACCATCCGCTTGACCGGGACCTTGGGTTTCAACTCCTGATACAGGTGCCAGGCGATGCTCTCACCCTCGCGGTCGTCGTCGGTCGCCAGGATGATCTCGTCGGCCTCCTGCGCGAGCTTTTTCAGCCGGGCGACCTGCTGCCTTTTCTCGGGCGAGACCACGTACAGGGGCTGAAAATCATGCTCCACATCCAGCCCGAGTCTGGCCCAGGCCTGACCCTTGTACTTCTCGGGGATGTCGGCGGCGCTCCTGGGGAGGTCGCGGATGTGCCCGATGGACGACTCCACCGCGTACCCCTTTCCGAGGTACTTCTCGATGGTTTTGGCCTTGGCGGGCGACTCGACGATCACGAGGGTTCTGGGCATAGTTGGGTCACTCCCGGCGGGAATTGACGGTGAGGGTAGCACGGCCCTCCCGGGGGGCAAGGGAAGGCTCCTTACCAGCGTAGCCGCCCATCTTGCCCCGGGAGGCCGCATTTCCTTCATGCTACCCTCGGCACAATGCGCGCCCGGGGCTCGACTGTCACGCTGCTGCCGCTGGTCGTGGTGGCGGCGCTGGCTCTGGGATTCCTGCTGCTGCCCGCAGCCCGCGCCCCCCGCACCGAGCGCCCCCATCCCGCCCTGATCGTGCTGGGGGCGGCGCAGTATGCCGGGCGGCCCAGCCCCGCCTTCCAGCGGAGACTGGACCACGCGCTGGCGCTGTACCGGGCGGGCGGCGTGCGGACCATCGTCGTGACCGGCGGACGGCGACCCGGCGATCCCCACAGCGAGGGTGAGGTCGGCGTGGGCTACCTGGGCCGCCGCGGTGTTCCAGCCACGGTCCTCATCGCCGAAACGCGCAGCCGCACCACCCTGGAGAACCTGCGGAATGCCCGGGTCTACCTGCTGCCCAGCACCCCGGTCACCCTCGTGACCGACGAGGCCCACGCCCCCCGTGCCCTGGCCCTGGCCCGCGCCCTGGGTCTGGATGCGAATGCGAGCGCCAGCCCCCTGAGCCCCCACCCCGACCGCCGCTACCTGCTGCGGGAGAAGCTGGCGCTGGTAGCGTACGCGTTGTTGGGGGTCGGGTTGCGTTGACTGACCTCTCCGGCTCCCGTCGTGGGGGCGGGGGTCGAAACCAATAGCCACACGAACACGAGGAGTTCTCGGGCAACGCTTGCGCTGCATGCCACATTGACGCCTGAAGGTTTCGCGGGCATTCGGGTCGGCATTCTTCCGATACCCGCAGGCAACACATCGGAACTCCGCCTGACTCACATGGTCCTGCGCGTCGGCGTGGGCTCTCCTCAACCCACCTCCCCGGCCAGTTCCCGGAGAGCCGACAGGTCCAGGGCCGTGAGGGCGACGTTCACCCGCGCCTCAAAGTCCCGGGGAGCCCCCGGCAACGCCCCGGCGAGCGCGACCGCCCCCTTCTCGTTCAGCAGCCAGGCCCGTTCCCGCGCGCAGAGGGTCTGCACCAGGGCCATCACCGCCTGGTACATGCACCCCTGCGCGTAATGCACGTCCCCGCGCTTCAGGCCCTTGGCGGCCCCGTCCAGCCAGAAGCCGGGCGACCAACCGTAATGCCGTTCGAGGGCCTGCGCGAGGGCCGCCGGATAGTCCCCGAGCTGGGCGCGCAGCCGCTCCAATCTGCCCTGTGGATCATGCAGGATGACACACGACGCCAGTTCCGCCGCGTAGTGGTGCCCGTGGATACCGTGGGGGTGCCCCGGCTGCGCGTGCAAGGTGACTCGTCCGGCCAGCGCGTCCTCCACGCTTTTTTCCACCCGACCCAGCTCCCGGTAGATGAAGTCCACCCGTTGCCCGCTCACCGTCAGCCACGCGCCGCCGTCCACCCAGGGACCCCAGCCGCCGGGCGGAGTGGCTTCCGCCGTCCCCGAGTCGTCGAGATCGCGGCACAGGGCGTTCAGCGCCGTCAGGTCGAAGGGATACTCAGCCTCATAGGCGAGGCAGAGGTCGAGGTCGGAGTCGGGGCGGGCGGTGCCGCGGGCATGAGAGCCGCCGAGAGCGACGGCGACCACACCGGGGACTTCGGCGGCGCGGTCGGCGATGCTCCGGGCGAGGGCGGGAACGAAAAGCATACCTGACTGTACTGGCCGTGCCCCGCAGCGCTGCTCTGCCACCCGGCCTACTGGAACGCCCAGGCGGGCGGATTCAGCCCCCCTCCCCACCCCGCTATCATGGCCTTTATGACGAAGGCGGGCGACAAGAAGGCGCAGCAGTACGGGGTGACGCCCCAGAGCGTGGATTTCAACGACTGGTACAACGAGGTCGTCAAAAAGGCTGATCTGGCCGACAACAGCCCGGTGGCGGGCGCGATGGTCGTCAAACCCTACGGCGCGGCGCTGTGGGAGAACATCGAGCGCTGGCTCGACGACCGCTTCAAGGCGACCGGGCATGAGTCGCTGATCTTCCCCACCCTGATCCCAATGAACTTCATCACCCGCGAGGCCGACCACGTCGAGGGCTTTGCGCCCGAACTCTTCACGGTGACGAAGATCGGCACCGAGGAACTCGCCGAGCCGTACGTGCTGCGCCCCACCTCCGAGACGATCATCGGCTACATGTGGAGCGGGTGGCTGAACTCCTACCGCGACCTCCCCTTCCTGCACTACCAGTGGGGCAGCGTGTTCCGCGCGGAATTGCGGACGAAGGCGTTCCTGCGGACGAGCGAGTTCTACTGGCACGAGGGCCACACGGCGCACGCGAGCGAGGAGGAGGCCCGCGGGGAGGTCCGCCAGCAGCTCGACCTCTACCACGAGTTCTGCCGGGACGTGCTCGCCCTGCCCGTCGTGCGGGGCGAGAAGACGGCCTCGGAGCGCTTTGCCGGGGCGGTCGCCACCTACTCCATCGAGGGCATGATGCGCGACGGCAAGGCGCTGCAATCGGGCACCTCGCACTACCTGGGGCAGAACTTCAGCAAGGCCTTCGACGTGAAGTTCCAGACCCGCGAGCAGCGCGAGGAGTACGCCTACACGACCAGTTGGGCGATTTCCAGCCGCATCATCGGGGCCATCATCATGACGCACGGGGACGACTTCGGGCTGATCATGCCGCCGAACATCGCGCCCATCCAGGTCGTCGTGATTCCGGTGGGCCGCAAGGACAACTTTGACGAGATGGTGGCGGAGGGCGAGCGTCTGGCCGCCGAACTGCGCACGCAGGGCATCCGCGTGAAGGTCGACAAGCGCGACGGGGTGACGAACGGCTTCAAGTACAACGACTGGGAACTCAAGGGCGTGCCTGTCCGCATTGAACTCGGCCCGCGCGACCTGGAGCAGGGCGTGGTCGTCGTCAAGAACCGCAATGCCGAGGAGAAGGAAACGTTGAGCCGCGCCGAGGCGATGGACGGAATGCAGCAGCGGCTGGGCGGCATCCAGACTTGGCTGCTGAAGCGCGCAACCGACTTCATGCTTGAGAACACGGTCAAGGTGGACACCTACGAGGAGTTCAAGGCCGCCATCGAGGCCGGGAAGTGGGTGCTGGCCTTCCACTGCGGCGACCCCGAGAGCGAGCGCCAGATCAAGGAGGACACCAAGGCGACCATTCGCAATATTCCCCTCGACGACGCGGAGTTCTTCGCCGAGCGCGAGGAAGGCGGGGTGTGCGTTCATACCGGGCGGCCCGCCGCATACGGCAAGCGGGTGATCTTCGGGCGGCAGTACTGAAACCTGCGTCCTGACGGTGGTGGGTGGCAGGCAACGGCAAAGTCCAGTTCTGGAAGGGCCTGCCCCAGTCAACCCCTCAGTCAGCTTTCGCCGACAGCTCCCCTGAGAGGGGAGCCAGGTACGCTCTTGGCCCCCCGGGAACCTGGGGCGGTTGCCGTCCCTCCTGGGAGGTCGCCCGCGGAGCCGAACTCGCAGAGCTACTTGCCGAGGGGTAGAACCAGGCTGTGCCACCTTGCGACTTGGCGATGGCCCTGTGGCGGGCGGCGAGGTGCTGCCCGCCACTCGTTCTGCCCCCGGTAGGGTGGGCGCATGACTGCCGACTCCCCCGCCGAGGTTGCTACCCAGTACGCCACCGACCAGAACCTGCGCGTCCGAATGGAGACACACGAGCGGTACGGCGTCGGGCCGGGGCTGGAACCGAGGGTGGATGAATTGCTCGCGCTTAGGGGCGACGAGGCGCTTTTGGACGTGGGCACGGGGCCCGGCAATTTTCCCGGACGGCTGCACGCCCAGGGGCACCGGGGCCGCCTCGTCGGCGTGGATCTCTCGCCGGGGATGGTCGAACGTGCCCGCGAGACGTACCCCGAGGTCGAGTTCGTGGGAGCGAGCGCCGACACTCTCCCCTTTCCAGTGGCGTCCTTCGATGTCCTCACGGCGCGGCACATGCTCTACCACGTCCCGGACGTTCCCGCCGCTCTGACCGAGTTCGCACGGGTTCTGCGCTCAGGTGGGCGTTTTCTGGCCGTGACGAATGCCGCCGGGTACATGTCCGAGCTGTGGGATGTGGTGGCGGAAGTGGTGCCGGACGAGCCTGAACTCGCCGGACTCCTGGGGAGCCGGGCGGGATCGGCGGTCTTCTCAAAGCAGAACGGAGAAGGGTTGGTGCGGGAGTCCTTCGGCAACGTTCAGGTGAACTTTCTGAACAGTGCCTTGGTGTTTCCTTCCCCTGAGCCCGTGCTGGCCTACCTGGCATCGATGACCGCGCTTCAGCGCCTTACTGGGGAGGACCGAACGCGCGTCCGTGTCGCCCTGGGACGCGCACTGGCTCCCCGCTTCCGTGCCGGGGAGTGGCGGGTGTCCAAACGGGTGGCCTTGATCCGGGCTGTCAAAAGGTAAAGGCGATCCTGAAAAGACCGCCCAGTTGCCCGTTCTATCCTGGGCCAGTGGCCGCTTCCCGCCCCCTCCCGCCACCCGCCGCGGCGAGGCTCATGGTGGGGGCAGGGTTGGGCCTGCTGGTGGGGCTGCTGACGCCCTGGGAATGGCCCGTCGTCGCGCATCTGCTGATGGGTTGGAGTACCCTGTGCGCGTTCGTGCTGGGCAGCGTGTGGCCGAGGCTGCTGCGCTCCACGCCCGGGCAGACGCAGGAGCTCGCCCTGCGCGAGGACGACACGCGGGCGGCGGCCCTGCTGCTGACCGTCTCGGCGGCGCTCGTCAGCCTGCTGGGGGTGGGGTTCGCCCTGGACCTCGCGCGCCGGGACCCGGGACAGACCGTGGGCCTGACCATCCTCGCGGCCCTGACCACGGTGCTGTCGTGGCTGCTGCTGCACACCGAGTACACGCTGCACTACGCGCGGCGCTACTACCACGACGGCGGCGGGGTGCTGTTTCCGGACGGCGACGGGACCCTGAAGGACCCCGACTACCGGGACTTCCTGTACCTGGGCCTGACCATCGGCATGACGTACCAGGTCAGCGACACGAACATCAACTCGCGCCCGATGCGCGGGCTGCTGCTTCAGCACGCCGTCCTCTCCTACCTGTTCGGCACGGTGGTCATCGCCCTGACGGTGGGCGCCCTGGCGAGCCTGCTGGGTTGAGGTTAACGGTCGCTCGCCATCAGGTACACCCCGGCGAGGAGCACGAGCACCCCCACCCACCCCCTCCACCCGTACGGTTCCCGAAAGGCCAGCGCGCTGAACAGGAAGATGAAGGCGAGGCTCAGGCGGTCGAGGGCCGCCACGCCTGCCGTCGGCCCCACCCGGAGCGCGGCGAAGTACGCCAGCCACGAGCCCGCGCCGCTCATTCCCGCCAGGACGATGAAGAGCCAGGCCCGCCCGCTGAGGTGCGTTTTCCCGCCCACGAGCGCCCCCAGTTGCCCGGTGCCCAAGGCCACCGCGACCATGACGAGCGCCATGATCACCGCGCGCAGGGCCGTCGCGAGGGTCGGGTTCACGCCCTCCAGCCCCAGCTTGCCGAAAATCGTGACGCCCGCCCCACCCATGGCCGCGAGCAGGCCGAGGGCGACCCATCCCAGGGGATTCATGAGGGCATGATGCGCCGACGCTCCGCCATTCGGCCCTTCCTCCTCACCCCCAACTGCTTTACAATGTCCTTCATGATCCGCTCTGCGCTTACCAGCCGGGGACGACGCGACTAGCCTGAGAGCTTGATCGTGCGTCCCCGGCTGTGTTCAAGCCGGGGCGTTTTCTTGTCCAAGGAGTGTCCGAGATGACCAGAATTGAGATTCAGGAACCGCGCGCCGAGCGCTACAACCCGCACGCCATCGAGCCCAAGTGGCAGGAGCGGTGGGAGCAGGAAGGCCTGTACACCTTCCACGAGGACCCCAGCAAGACGAAATTCTACGCGCTGACGATGTTCCCGTATCCCAGCGGCAACCTGCACATCGGCCACTGGTACGCGAACGTGGCGCCGGATGCGCGGGCGCGCTGGATGCGGATGCGCGGCTACAACGTCTTTTTCCCGATGGGCTTCGACGCCTTCGGGCTGCCCGCCGAGAACGCGGCCATCAGGAACAACCTGGACCCGGCGAAGTGGACGTACTCGAACATCGAGCACATGATGGGGCAGTTTGGGCGCATGGGCACTATGATCGACTGGTCCCGCAAATTCGCCACCTGCGACCCCGAGTATTACCGCTGGAACCAGTGGTTCTTCACCGAGTTCTTCAAGCGGGGGTTGGCCTACAAGAAGGACGGCCTGGTGAACTGGTGCCCGAAAGACCAGACCGTGCTGGCGAACGAGCAGGTCGTGGACGGCCACTGCGAGCGCTGCGGCACGGCCGTCGAGCGGCGCAACCTAAGCCAGTGGTATCTGAAGATCACCGACTACGCCGACGAGCTGCTGGACTTCTCCGACACTGACATGCCCGAGCGCGTGCGGCTGATGCAGACGAACTGGATCGGCAAGTCAGTGGGCGCCGAGATCACCTTCGACACGCCCGCCGGGCCGGAGACGGTCTTCACGACCCGCCCGGACACCCTGATGGGCGCGACCTTCCTGGTGCTGGCCCCCGAGCACCCCAAGGTGGCGGCGCTGACAACGGAGGAGCAGGCCGAGTCGGTGCGCGCCTACGTCGAGGCGGCGGGTCGCAAGACCGATGTGGAGCGCCAGCAGGACAGCGGCGAGAAGACGGGCGTGTTCACCGGCTCCTACGCCACGCACCCCGTCTCCGGGCACCAGATTCCCATCTGGGTCGCCGACTACGTGCTGGTGACCTACGGCACGGGCTCGATCATGGCGGTGCCCGCCCACGACGAGCGTGACTTCGCCTTCGCCCGCAAGTTCGGGCTGGAGGTCAGGGAAGTGATCCGCCCGGAAGGTGGCGAGGGCATGGGTGAGTCGCCCGAGGCCGCCTACGTCGGTGAGGGCGTCATCGTGAACTCTGGCGAGTTCGACGGATTGAGCGGCGGCAAGGCCAGCATCGTCCACATCACCCAGCGGTTGGAGGAGAAGGGCGTGGCGCGGGCCAAGACCACCTACCGCCTGCGCGACTGGCTGGTCTCCCGCCAGCGGTACTGGGGCACGCCCATCCCCATCGTGTACTGCGCGGAGCACGGGGCGCAGCCCGTTCCCGAGGATCAGTTGCCCGTCCGCCTGCCCGAGAACGTGGAGTTCACTCCCACCGGCCAGAGCCCCCTGAAACTGGACCGTGAGTGGATGACGACCGCCTGCCCGGTCTGCGGCGGCCCCGCCGAGCGGGACACGGACACGATGGACACCTTCGTCGATTCGAGCTGGTACATGTACCGTTTCCTGTCCCCGCACGACGACAGGCACCCCTTCGATCCCGCGAAAGCCGACCTGCTGCCGGTGGACCTGTACACGGGAGGCATCGAGCACGCAATCCTGCACCTGCTGTACTCCCGCTTCTGGACGAAGGTGATGCGCGACATGGGCCTGACCACCCAGAACGAGCCCTTCCGGTGGCTGCGGAACCAGGGGATCATCCTGGGCCCGGACAACGAGAAGATGAGCAAGAGCCGGGGCAACGTGGTGGACCCCGACGACCTGGTGCGCGAGTACGGCGTGGACACCGTGCGCGCCTACCTGATGTTCATCGCCCCCTGGGAACTGGGCGGCCCCTGGGACCCCAGCGGAATCAACGGCCCCTCCAAGTGGCTGTCCCGCGTCTGGGCCCTGTACTTCGACGAGAAGGCTGTGGGACCCGAGGAGAAGGTCACCGAGGCCGAGCTGCGCTACGCCGTCCACTCCACCCTGAAAAAGGTCTCGGGCGACTTCGACCGCCTGAGCTTCAACACGATCATCGCTTCCCTGATGGAACTGACCAACACGCTGGTGAAGGCCAAGCGCTCCCCGGCGTTCGGCACCCCCGCCTGGGAGGAGGCGCTGGACATCTTCAACCGGATGCTGGCCCCGGTCGTGCCCCACATCGCCGAGGAAATCTGGATGGAACGGGGCGGCACCGAGAGTGTTCACGTCCAGTCCTGGCCCGGGGTGGACGAGACCGCTGCCACCCGCGACACGGTGACCGTCGGCGTGCAGGTGAGCGGCAAGGTGCGCGGCGAGGTACAGATCAGCAAGACGGCTTCCCAGGAGGAGGCGCTGGCGGCGGCCCGCGCGAACCCCGACGTGGCCCGCTTCATCGAGGGCAAGACGACGGTGAAGGAGATCTACGTGCCGGGGCGAATCATCAATATCGTGGTCCGTTAAGACCCACAATGGGGAGCGCCCGTCACCCCGGCAGGTGGGGCGCCCCCTTCAGGTTGCCAGAGCATGCAGCAGCGCGGCCAAGGCAGGCCAGGTGAACCCGAGCAGCAGGGCCGCGACGATAAGGGTCACGACGGCCAGGGTCCACAGCCCGGGTCGGGAGGGCGGGGGCGACATACCGCACTCTAAAACCGAACGCCGCTGGTCTGGCTTCAGACCCCACAGCCCCCCCACTGCCTCAAGCTGTTCGAAAGGTCAGCTCCCGGTAGGTGAGCTAGCCGGTTGATCAGCCCGCCTCCCTGCTCCCACACCTCACCCGGCGCTCCCGGGTTTGTCCTCCCGGATGAGCGTGAGTTACAGCCTGGGCGTCCAGCCAAGCACTGAACCTGGGGTGTACGGGGCACCAGCAGCGCGTCAGGGGGTGTGAAACTGGCGCGGCTCGGGCCAGAAAATCAGTCGTTCTCTCCGGCGAACTTCTCCTGAAGCAGCCGCAACAGGTCCAGGGCCTGATCGCGTGACAGGGTCAGTTCCTGTGAACCCGTGCCATACCGCTCCACCGAGAGATAGACCCCATCGGGCATGGGGCAGACATGGAGCAGACCATCTTGTATCCAAAAAGAAGTGAGTCGAGGAAGGGGGCGAGAGAATATCATGAACTAGGTGAATATTATACCAAGATTCTTAATCCTGAGTTATAAATTTCACCGTGACCTGGGGAAAAGGCAATCCCCCGAAGTGGAGCCGTGTTTTGCTCTCACGCCTTCCAGGGGGACAGGTGACCCCGAAGAGGGTCGGGGTGTACGCCCGTAACGTGGGCCCCACCTGGCCTCCTTCTCGCACCCACCCGGAATGAATCCTGGAGTGGGGCCTTCCGGATACAACCGGAAGGCGTCAAGCCGCGCGGTGCCCCTCCGGGACCCGCTGCAAGTCTTCCTTCGCCAGTTCACGGTCCTCTCTGGTGAGCGAGAGGAACGCGAGCACCATCAGCAGGATGGTGGAAGCGGCCATCACGAGGACGATTTCCATACCTCAGTGTGCAAAACGCCGCGCCCCCGGTGATGACGGTGGCTTTACGAAACCCGGACGGGAGATTGGGGAAATCTGGAGAGTCGTGGTGGGAAGGGGGCGTCAGTTTTCAGAGCAGCAGCAGGGTGAATCGTCACCATGAGCAGGGGGAAGGGTCTGGACGCCGGGCCGGGCCTTCAGTTCGGCCGCCACCTGCTCCGCCCCCACCAGCGCCTCCCTCAATACACGAACCTGTTCGGCATTGGCCTGAGCGTGGGCGTCCTCGGTCATGAGAGGCATGGTGACACGTGCGGGTGCGCAACGCTGCCTCATTTGCCGCATTCCCTCAGCGGTTCGTGGCCCAGAAAGCGTCGAGGACAGCCTTCACCTGCGGCAGCCTCTCGAACTGCGGCAGGCCGTCGGTGCCCTCGATACGCACGGCGCTCACGCCCGGCTGCGCCGCGAACAGGGGCAGGCGGTCGAAGCTCACGAAGGCGTCGCGGTCGTACAGGACCGTCGTGGGGACGCGCAGCTTGCTGTAGAGGTCGCCGTAGGCGTCCGGGGTAAAGAGCTGACCGCTGATGAAGTACAGCGGGGCGTACTTGGCACCGGGCTGGCGGCTCGTCTCCAGGCTGTACTCGACCAGGCCCCGGTCCACCGGCCCTCGGAAGGAGCGCCCCAGGAAGTATTCGATGCTGGGCCGGGTCCGCAGCAGGGCGTAGAGGGGCGTGCCGACTGCATTGAGCGTGCGGTAGAGCCGCTCCCCGCCGTCCTCGGCGCTCGCCCGCTGGGTGCCGCCGCGTGGCTGGCCGAGACCGCTGGGGCTGATCAGGGCGAGGGTGCGGATGTGGGGGTCACGCAAAGCGGCGCGGGCGACGAATTCGCTTCCCAGGCTGAGGGCCACCACGTCCACATCGGTGCCCAACTGATCCACAAGCGCGGTGAGCGCTTCCGTCATCAATCCCGGGGTGTAGCGCATGTCGGGGCGGTCGCTGCTCCCGAAGCCGGGCCATTCCAGGGCGTAGACGGGCCGGGTTCCGGCGTACGTGTCCCACAGTGGCTTCATCTCGTAGGCGCTCGCGGCGGCGTTCACCGAGTGGGTCAGCACCAGCGGGCGCCCCTCGCCCCGGGAGTCCGCGTAGTAGGCCACCCGCCCGAAGCCCGGCAACGTCAGAAAACGCCGCTCACCGCTCAGGGCGGGTCGCAGGTCAGAGGAGACGGGCGGGGCGGAGACGGCGGCCCGTGCCAGCGCCACCCCCCCGACGACCAGCAGGGCGAGAACGAGCAATCGGGCGGCCCGGGAAGTCTTCATGGGGGGATCGTTCACCCTTCCGGTGTGGCGGGATGTCAGCTGGGACACGTTTGCTCCCCCGGTCCCTCAGTTCAGGGGCAGGCCCGAACGGTCCGTGAGCCCCCCACCCCCGTACGCCGCGGCCACATCGCGCAGGAGGCGCCGGGCGAGCAGGATCAGGTCGTCCTCGGTCACCCCGGTCAGGTGGAAGGTGCCCCCCTCCCCGTACTCGCCCACGAAGGCCCCCTCCTCGCGCCGCACCCGCACGAGCACCTCGCAGAGGCCCAGCCGCAGCCAGGCGGCATGCCAACTGCGGGGGGGCGGGGGGCGCAGCCGCTCGGCCGGGTCGGGGGTGAAGTCGAGGATCACGTTGTTCAGCGGCAGGCCGGGGCCGCTCGCCGTTCGTAGGGCGTGGTACAGGGCGTTCAGGAAGGCCTCGCAGGCCCGCTGCTCAGCCTGGCGCTCCGTCGCCAGGCGGCGGATCACAGCTTGTAACGCGTCGAAATCACTCACCGCCCCCATTCCTACCACGCTGGGGCCCACCCGGTATCCTCCTTCGCGTGACCCTCCCCCTCGCCCGCCCCGCCCTGCTCCTCTCGAATGGCACCGCCGAGGACCTGATCGGGGCGCGGCTGCTGGCCCAGTTGGACGGGGAGGCGCGGGTGCTGCCGCTCGTGGGAGCGGGGCGGGCGTACGCGGGGCTGCCGGGAGTGACCCGGCTCGGCTCGGCCCTCGACCTCCCCAGCGGCGGGTTTCCCTTCGGCAGCCTGGGGAACCTGCGGGCCGACCTGCGGGCGGGGCTGGTGGGTGCCTCGCTGGGGCAGTGGCGGGCGGCGCGGCGGGCGGCGCGGGTGGCGGGCGCCGTCGTGGTGGTGGGGGACGCCTACGCCCTGATGGTGGGGACGCTGGCGGCGCGGGAGGCCGGGCTGCCCCTCATCCACGTGCAGCCGCTCCTGAGCGCACACTACCTGGAGGGGCTGGACCTGCGCGGGGCGCTGCGCGAGGCCAACGCCCTGGGGGCGAACCTGCCCATGCCCTACGAGTTGCGGCTGGCGCGGGGGGCGCACGCCGTCTTCGTGCGGGACGCGGCAACCGCCCGGTACTACCGGGAGCGGGGCGTGCGGGCCCGCTGGGCGGGGAGCTTCGCCATGGACGTGCTGCCGCCAATCGAGCGGGACCTCTCCCCACTCACGGGCGGGCGGCCCGTGCTGGCCCTGCTGCCCGGCTCGCGGGGGGATCACCGGGAGAGCCTGCCCCTGATGCTGCGGGCGGCGGCGCGCCTCTCCAGCGTGGCCGCCCTCGTCGCCTGGCCGCACGGGTGGGACGAGGTGACCCTTCCCGGGGGCTGGACGCTGGACGCGGAAGGGGACACCGCCTTCGCCCAGGGTGAGGGCACCCGGGTCGCCCTGCTGCGCGGCGCGTTCGGGGCGGTGGCGCGGGCGGCGGACGTGGCGGTCGGCACGGCGGGCACCGCGAACGAGCAGCTCGCGGGCCTGGGCGTGCCGGTTGTCGCCTTTCCCACCCACGGGCCGCAGTACACGCCCGGCTTCGCCCGCCGTCAGGGGAGGCTGCTGGGCGAGGCGCTGAGCGTGGTGGGGGCTGACCCGGAGGCGGTGGCGGAGGAGGTCAAGGCCCTGCTGACGGACGGCGGGCGGCGGACACGGGCCTCCCTGGCCGGGCTCTCCCGGGTCGGCCCGGCGGGGGCGCTCCCGGTCATTGCCGCAGAGCTTCGGGCCCTGCTGGCGAACTCCTCCCCTCAGCGCCCATAACTCGCCCGCACCCGCCGCAGCCCCTCCCGCCACCCGATGCGGCGTGGGGGCAGATCGCGCAGGAGGACCGGGGTCAGCCCGCGCTCATTCAATCCCACCAGGAGCCGGTCGAGCAGCTCGGGCGTGACGGGGGGGCCGTCGTGGAGCAGGATCACGCTGCCGGGGCGGGTGCGGGCGAGTGCCCCCTCGGCGAGGTTGGCGGCGGGGGCAGAGGTCCAGTCACGGCCCTCCACGTCCCACAGGGCGACCCCGCGTCGGGCGAGGCGGGCCAGGAGCCGGGTGAGGGGGGCGTGCCCGCCGTAGGGGGGGCGGTATAGGTGCAGGCCGGGCTCCGCCGCGCGGGGATGCCAGCTCACCTGCGCCCACTCGCACCAGGCGGGCAGGAGCAGGGCGTGGGTGTGCCAGCGCCCGTGAGCCTCAACCTCGTGGCCCGCGTCCCGGATGGCCCGCAGGAGGTCCGGGTGGGCCACGCAGGCCGGGGCCGTCACGAAGAAGGTGGCCCTCGCCCCATGCCGCGCGAGGACGGCGAGCAGGTCCCCCGTCCGCTCGCCCGGCCCGTCGTCGAAGGTGAGGGCCACCCGGGGCGAGGTGCGGTCCCCCGGTCCCAGGGCGCCCCACCCCGCCGCGCGGCCCAGCAGGTCGGCGAGCCCGGCGGCGAGGAGCGCCGCGCCGGGGAGCAGGAGCCACCTCCGCCGCACGGTCAGACGGGCTGGGCGTCCCGGCGGAAGGCGCGGCGGAACACGGTGTAGCCCCCGGCGGTGAGCAGCGCCAGGACCGCGCCGACCAGGAAGGGGCCGGGCGTCCCCAGGTGCCGGTAGGCGAACGCGCCGACGAGCGGACCCAGGGCAGTCCCGGCATTCTCGACCGTCATCACGGCGCCCCAGGCGGCAGGCCGCTCGGCCTCGGGCAGCGTGCCCGCGACCAGGGCGGCCCAGCCCGGCGCGACGAAGGCGTAGCCCAGCCCCGCCACGGCGGCGAGCCCGTACAGCGCCCAGACGGGCGGCGTGCTGGCGATGGTCCCCAGGGCCAGCCCGATCAGGCCGTACCCCACCACCAGGGCCAGCCGGGCACGGCCCCGGTCAGCTACTCGCCCGGTGAGCGGCATGGAGGCGAAGGCGGCGGCGCCTCCCACGACGAGCACCCCGACCATTCCCCCGTATGTCAGGCCCAGCTCGGGAAAGAGGGTGAACAGCAGCGGCCCCAGCAGCGTGAGGGTGAGCGTCTGCATCAGGGCAGCGGGCAGCAGCGGCGCGAGCGCCCGGGCGGCGACGTGGACTCGGCTGCGGGGCGCCGTGCGGGTGGCTGCGGGTTTCGGACCGCGCCCCGGCACCCCCAGCGCCGCGACCAGGCCCAGCGCCTGCACTCCCAGCACGAGCGCGGGCACGAGCACCGAGCCCCCCGGCGCCAGTCCGCCCAGCAGCAACACCCCGGCCCCGATCATCGGCATCACGCCCATGGAGACCAGGGTGAGTGCCCGGCCCTGATAGCCGGGGCGGGCCGCGTCGGCGGTCAGGTTCATCACCCCCGGCCACAGCGCCGAGAATCCCAGGGCGTGCAGGACGGCGATCAGGATCAGCCCCCAGGCGTGGTGGGTGCCGGGCAGCAGCGCGAGCGCCCCGAGGCTCAGCGCCGACCCGGCGAGGAGCACGCGCCGCGCCCCGTACCGGGCGATCAGGGCGCCTGCCGGGCCGCGGGTCAGCGTGTCGGTCAGGAAATGGGCCGAGAAGGCCGTGGCCGCCACCGCCACCGCCTCCCCCTTGGGAATGCCCAGGAGGTTCGTGCTCGCCTGGGGCAGATACGCCCCGTACAGGCCGCTGCGGACGAACTCGGCGCAGGCCAGGGTCAGGGCGGCGGCGGCCACCCCCAGCCCGGTGCCGGGGCGCAGCGGCAGGGGGGGGAGGCGGCCCCTCACGTGCGTCCCCCCACTTCGCCTGCTACCCTGGCGCGGTGCCGGACTTCACGGTCGTGATTCCCGCGCGCAACGAGGCGGCGTACCTGCCCCTCACCCTGCGCGCCCTCGAACGCCAGACGCATCCTCCCGCGGCAGTGATCGTGGTGGACAACGCCAGCCACGACGGGACGGCCACCCTGGCACGGGCCTGGGGTGCCCAGGTGGTGGAGTGCCGGGTGCGCGGCATTGCCCACGCCCGGCAGGCAGGCCTGGACTCCGCCCGCACCGAGTGGGTTGCCTCCACCGACGCCGACTCGCTCCCCGCGCCCGAGTGGCTGGAACGCTTCGCCCACGCGGCCTGCGGGCACCCGGGCCGGGTTGCCCTCTACGGCCCGATGCGCTTCTGCGGCGTCTCGCGGCCCCTGGTGAAGCTCTCGGAACTGGGCTACAGCACCTTCCTGCACGCCTGCCGGGTGGTGGGCAAGCCCAACCTGGCTGGAGCCAACATGGCCTTTTCCCGCCACGCGGCGACCCTGGCGGGCGGCTACCCTGAGGTCGAGGCCTACGAGGACGTGCTGCTCGGTCAGGCCCTGGCGCGGCTGGGCGAGGTGGCCTACGTGCCCGGCGCGCTGGTCGAGACGAGCGCGCGGCGGCTGGAGGGGGGCTGGCTGCCCTTCTTGTGGCGACACGTGCAGAACCTCAGCGGTCATACGCGAGGGTATTTCGGGGACTAGCGGCCCCACCCTCAGCGGGAAAGGCCACCTCGCGCGGCACACCCAGCACCGAGGCGTACACGTCGAGCACCCGCTCGGCCACGCTGCCCGGTGTCCAGGCCGTCCCGAAGCGGCGGGCGCCCCGCGAGAGCCGGGTCCACAGTTCCCCGTCCGCCAGGATCTCCCGCGCGTGCCGGGTCAGGGCCGCCACGTCGCCCGGCGCGACGAGGTAGCCGCTCTCACCCTGCGCCACCCCGCTCAGGGTGCCGCGCGCCCCGACGGCCACGACAGGCACGCCCATCAGTTGCGCCTCCTGAAGCACCAACCCCTGCGTCTCGGTGTCGCTGGCAAACAGGAACAGTTCGGCCAGGCGGTAGTACGCGCCAATCTCCGTCCAGGGCTTCACGCCCAGGAAGGTCACCCGCCCCGCGACGCCCAGCCGCTCGGCGTGGGCCAGCAGGTGCTCGCGCTCCGGCCCCTCCCCCAGCACGACGAGGTGGGCATCCGGCAACTTCGCAAGCGTGTCGAGGACGAGGTCGAAGCGCTTCTCACGCGCCAGGCGGCCCACCGTGAGCAGGCGGCGCGTCCCGGCGGGCCAGGGGTTCTGAATCGGCGGGGCCGAGCGCAGCACCCCCGGCTCGACACTCGTGGGAATAACCACCGTGTTCCGCACCCCCATCTCGCGGGTCACGTCGAGCATGGCGGCGGTGGGGCTGATCACCGCGTCCGCCCGGCGGTAGTACAGGCCCATCAGGCGGGTCACGACGCGGGTGCGGCGCTGCACCGCCGTCAGGCCCGGCACATAGTGGGTGTACGCCTCGATGTGGGTGTGGTACGTGGCGACGTGCGGCACCCCCCACTTGCGCGCCAGCCGCGCCCCCGCCAGCCCCAGGGTCAGCGGCGTGTGGGTATGGATCAGGTCGTACTTCTGCTCGAAATCCTTGCGGGTGGGCCAGGCCAGGCGGTAGGTCGGCAGGAACACGTAGCGGACGCTGGGGGCACGCCGCACGTCCGGGCGGATGTCCTGCTGCTCGGGGAAGAAGGGGGCAACCACGTCCACGTGATGCCCCCGCGCCCGCAACTCGTCGCTCAGGAGGCCCACGCTCGTCACGATCCCGTTCTGGTCCGGCAGGAACGTGTCGGTGAAGAGCCCAATTCTCAGGGGCTTCATCTGGTCCGTCCGTGCGGCGCGTCATGAAAGGAGGGTGGCAGCATCACTAGACAGGAGCATACGACGCCGGACATGAGGGGTGCGCCGGGTCAGGGGGAGGGAGCGGGGAAAAAGCTGTGCCTGCGGGACTTTGCTCTCGCCTCCTTCATCTATGGCCTGTACAGTCCGCTCATGCCCGCCCCCCGCCTCCCCTCCCCCTGGCCCGCCTTGACCCGCGCGGGAGCATACGGCACCCTGCACGGCGGTCACCCCGGCGACCCGCACTTGGGCCTGACCGTTCCCGTCTGTACGCCCGCCGAGGTGCGGGAGGCCCTGGATGCCCTCGCCCAGACCAGGCTGCGGGCCACCCTGCTCGTGCCGCCCCCGCTCGCCCGGGAGGAACCCGACGCCCTCCGAACCGCCACGGCGGCAGGGCACGAGGTCGCCGGGTGGGGAACGCCCCTGAACATCTCCGGGCTGGAGGTCGCGGCGGGTCAGCCCGTCACGGCCTGGGCGCTGGAGGAGGCGGACCTCACCCGGGCACCCCTCGCCTTCCTGGCGGGGCGGGGGGTGCGGCCCCTCCCCCTACCCTCCCCCACGCCAGAACCCGGGTTGACCTTGCGGGTGGCACCCAACGACCTGACCACTGAACTGCCCCGGCTCCAAGCGCTTGGCTACCGCCCGGTGCCCGTCCGCGACCTGCCCGGGCTGCGGCCCGCCTCGCGGCGCGACCTGCTCATCCACCTGTATCGCCGCGTGGTCGACGACCGCTTCGCCCGCGCCCACGGCGTCGTGCCCCTGACCCAGCGGGCGGACGCCGTCATGCGGGTGGCCCGGCAGTCCGTGCCCGGGGGGCTGCCCTTCCCCCCGGGCACTCCCGCCGCCGAGCTGCACATCCACAGCCCGCGCCTGGTCGGTCTGACCGCCCGCAGCGCCCTGGCCGCCTACCGCGCCTACCAGCGTTCCCTGCGCGACGTGGCCCGCGCCCTGCGCGAGCGGCCCGAGTTCGCGGACGCCCGGGTCGTCTTCGCCGTCACCCTCCTTCACGGCCCGCTGGAGAAGAACGGTTTCACGCTCGTGAACCTGCCCCCCTTCACCGCACGGGTGTACGGCCTGGGCTTCCGCCTGATGCGCCTGGCGTACGGCACAAACGTCGCCCCCTCCGAGACCGAGCCCCGGCTCGCCTGGATGGAGCGGGAGGCATTTTTAAGCCGCCACGGGTGAGAGGCCCCAGCCCCAGGGACACCGGTCAAAGCCCCCGACTCGGAGAAGCCAGGGGCAACCCACCGACTTCACCCGGTCGGCTTCTTGTGGGGATGACCCACCTTATTCGGGTCGCCGAGGCAGTAAGAACGGGGCAAGTTAAGCCCGCTGGAGCCAACCTGTAGAAAGACCCACCTTTGGATGAATGCGTATACATGTTGCGGGCCCGCCCTCGTGCTGCCTGCGGCTCATCCCGGGGCATGTGGCAGAACCGGGGCCCGAGGACGAGAACCCCGAACAGCACCCCGACCTGCTGCGCCCTCAGTCGCGGCGGCTGGAGCAGCGCGGGCGTGAACTTCAGACCCTGACCTTCGAGGCCGTGAGGCACGAGCGCGCCTAGAGAGGGAACGCCACCAGGACTCCTCGCCCTGACCGCCGCCCCGCTTCTCCCCACCGTGCGGCGGGTCGGGGCACTGTGACCGCGCGAGCGGCTGACCTCAGGATGCAGACGTGCGGCCCTCCGAACTGGTTCGTGTCCAGGTCCTGTACCTCGGCCATCAGCGGGCCTGGGCCTGGTCACCTCCCCGGAACATCCCGAGATTCGGGTCGGAGCGCTGGCCCTGACCATGCCCACCCAGCCACCGGACGTGCTGATCCCCGTGCTGTTCTCCTCCGGAGGGCAACTCTACCGGGCCGACTACTCGCCCCTGCGCGGGGACGCGGATGAGGCCGAGCGGATCTACTTCATCGGGCGAAAGGTCGGCTGGTGGGTCCCCGACGACGAGGGGCCGCGGCGGACCGCCGTTGAAGCGTCTGTCCGCACGGCGGCACCCGGGGGGAGCGAAAGGAGACGGAAGAAAACCTCCGGCCAGGCCGCCGCTCAGGCAGCCACCCAGCCGAAGGTCTTCTGGCCTGTCCCGCTCAGCGCTCGACGGTGTAATTCCAGACCAGTGCAGTACCCGACTGGCCCTTGGCGAACATCTGGGAAAAGGGCGTGGCGGTCACGCGGTGGTCGCCGGGCGAGAACACGCTGGCGTCGCAGGCGTAGTAGTTGCCCTTCTTGCCGTTGCTGAAGCGGCCGTCCACGCACAGGGCGAAGGGGGCCTCGTTCTCCAGCACGGTCTTGCCGTTCCCCAGGTTGAAGCGTACGCTGCCCACCCCGGAGGCGACGTTGGCGCGCACGTTCAGGTGGCGGGGCAGGGCCGAGAGCCGCAGGCGGGCGCCCGCCGGGATGGGATCGTAACCGGGCACGGGCTTGTCGGTGTCGGCGTCGATCAGGGTCAGGCTGGTGACGGCCGGTCCCTTGGCGGGAGCAGGCGTCTGCGCCGCCGGACGCACAACCGTGAAGTTCAGCAGCAGGCCCGTGCCCGCCGTCCCCTTGCCGTCCGCCGCCGTGTAGGGCGTCACGGTGATCTGGCGGGTGCCGGGGGTGAAAACGCCCGCCGGGCAGGCGGTGTAGTCGTTGCCGGTGCCACGGTCGCCACACAGGGCGAAGGGGGCGGTGTTCTCCTGGTGATAGTTCGCGTTGCCGTCGAGCCCGAAGCGCACGCTGCCCACCGTGCCCACCGTGTTCGCCCGCAGGCTGAGGTTGCGGGGCAACCTGGAGAGATCGAGCGTGGCGGCGGGTGGGATCGGGTCGTAGCCGGGCACCGGCTGGTTGGTGTCCGCGTTGATCAGCGTGACGCCGCTGATGCTGGGCCCGGTGGGATTCACGATCAGGCTCTGCGCCTTCACCTGAGCGGCAGCGGGGGCGGAGAGCGGGGTCAGGGTGCCGAGCGCGAGCAGCGCGAGGGCGGGACGGGTCAGGGACAGTGCAGTCATGGGGCTCCTTTGGGGCGGGTCAGGGGAACACACCTGTTCCTGACCGCCGTGTCACCGTGATCTACCGGGCCAGGATGACGCCCGGCTGACGGGCGCCCACATGTTCTCCTCCTTTTCGAGCCGGAAGCTTTGACCCAACCTTCCGGCTCGGCTCATGCCCCTGGAAGGCACGGGACCCGGGAGCGGGCAAGGCCGGAGTCAAGCCCTGGCTCCCCGAAGCGCCTTACCCCGGCAGGTTGAACGTCAGCGTGGTGCCCCGCCCGGGATCGCTCTCGACCTCCAGCTCACCACCCGCGAGGGCCACCCGCTCGCGCAGCCCGAGCAGGCCCAGGTGCCCCGCCTGCGCCTGCGCCTGCGCCTGCCCCGCCGTGAAGCCCTGGCCGTCGTCGGTGACGGCCACCCGCACTCCGCCCTGCTCGAAGGCCACCCGGATGGCGGCGGAGCGGGCGTGGGCGTGCTTGTCCACGTTCGTCAGGGCTTCTTGCGCCAGCCGGAACACGGTGAGTTCCAGCGCGGGCGCCAGGCGGCGCTCGGCCCCGCTGACCTCCAGCCGGGTGTCGGTCTGCGCCTGCCCCGCGAGCCATTCGAGCGCGGGCAGGAGGCCCAGGTCGTCCAGCACGCTGGGCCGCAGGTTGCGGGCGAAGCGGCGCACGCTCTCGATGGCGGCGTTCAGGTCGCCCAGGATGTCGTCGGCCCGCTCGCGCTGCGGCCCGTCCAGGTCCCGGGCCAGGCGGGCGACCCGGCGCGAGGTGGCGATCAACACCTGCGCGGTGTCGTCGTGCAGCTCGCGGCTGATGCGGCGCCGCTCCTCCTCCTGCGCCTGGGTAAAGAGGGTGAGGTACGTCCGCAGCTCAGTCTGGCGGCTGGTCGCGGCCTCCAGCGCCTGGCCGCGCCGCTGGATCTCGGCGGCGAGCGTCTGGAGTTCGGAGAGGTCGCGGGCGACGGTCAGGACACTCTGAACTGTGCCGGAAGGGGACGCCCCGGCCTGCCGCACGGCGCTCAGGCGCACCTCCAGGCGGTGCGGCCCCACCTCGATCTCCGCGCGGCCCCCGGCGGGGCGGACGCGGGCGGCGTCCCAGGCGGCGTGCAGGGCGCCCCGGGTGGCGGGCGTGGGCAGGGTGAGCAGGTTCGACCCGACCAGCGGCCCGGTCAGCGGGGCGAGCAGCCGGGTCGCGGCGGGGTTGGCATAGGTGACCGTCCCGGCCGGGTCGGCGCTCAGGATCAGGTCGTGCGCCCCCTCGGCGAGCTGGCGGTAACGGGCCTCCTCGCGCGCCAGGGCCGAGAGCAGCCGCTCGCGGGTCAGCGTCAGCGCGAGCTGGTCGGCCACGCTGCGGGCCAGGCCCAGCACCCGGTCGCTCGGCGGCTCGGTGCCGGGGTCGTCGGCGTACAGGAAGCCCAGGAGGTGGTCGGGCCCGTCCCCACCCGGGTCGCCGCGCAGGGGGACGATCAGGGCGCTGCCCGCGACCGGCAGGGCGTGGCGCCGGGTGAGCGGCCGCGGCCCCCGCCCGAGTTGCCCCAGCAGCGAGGCGAGTTCGGCCGCGGGGGGCGAGTGCAGGTTGAAGGTCGCGCAGCGCGTCACCTCGCCGCCCTCCCCCGTCAGGGCGATCAGGCCGCGCCCGGCATTCAGGGCCAGGGTGGCGAGCCGGGCAACCTCCGCCAGCGTCCGGTCACTCTGGTCCTCGCCCAGCAGCCTTCCGACGTTGAGCAGCACGGCGGCCTCGCGCTCGCGGCGCAGTTCCTCCTCGTACAGCCGGGCGTTCTCGATGGCGAGGGAGGCCTGCGCGGCGAACACCTCGGTGAGGGCGAGGTCGTCGGCGTCGAGCGGCAGCGGTTCTTTCCAGTACAGGGTCAGCGCCCCGAACACCGAGGCGCGGGTGCCCAGCGGGAGGCCGATCACGCCGCGATAGGGGTAGCGGCCCTGCGCGAGCAGTTGCCGGGTGTAGCGGCTCCCCCCGCCCAGGTGCGCGGTCGTGAGGTCGCGGGCGGCCACGAGTTCCCGGCGCTCGACCGCGCGCCCAGTCACGCCCGCCCCCACCTTCGCGCGCACCCGCAGGACGTACTCGCTGGGCAACCCGACCGCGTTGCGGATGGTGAGCGTCCGCCCGTCAGGTTGCAGCTCGTACACCCCCGCCGCGTCCGCCCCGAAGAGCGCGGTGGCCCGCTCCAGCACCCGAGAGAGCGTGTCGCTGAGGTGCAGGCTCCCCGCCAGCGCCGCCCCCGCCTCGCGCAGCGCCTCGGCGGCCTCGCGCTTGCGGGTCTCAGCCCCGTACAGCCGCGCGTTGTCGATGGCGAGGCTGGCCTGCTCGGCCAGGGCCAGCACCAGCCAAGTGTCGTCCTCGCTCGCCCGCGCGCCCGGCGAGCGGCTGTCCACGTACAGGACGCCCAGCGGCTTGCCCCGCGCGCTGAGCGGCGCAATCAGGGCCACCTCCGGGGCGAGTTCCGAGAGCCCCGCTCCCAGCGGCGACGCCGAGTCCCGCGCCCGCTCGTACAGGATCACCTCGCCACGCCCGATCAGGCGGCTGAACGACACCGGCCCCACGGCGATCCCGCCCCCAAAGGCTTCGTCGAAGCCGTACGTGAACACCTCCCCGGTCTGCGCCCCATCCTCGCCCACCTCGCTGAAGAGGCCCACAAAGGCCCGCCCGAAGCCCAGCGCGATGGCCGCACTCTCGGCAGTCGCGGTCAGCACCTCCGGCAGGTTCAGGCTCCCCCCCAGCCGCCGCACGAGCTGCTCGACCGTCTCGGCCACCCGGCCCCGCCCGCGCCGCACCTCGCGCGCCTGCACACCCTCCAGCGCCAGCGTGAGCAGCGGCGTGAGCCCCGCCAGCGCCTCCACTCCCTCGGGGTCCGCCCCCACGAACTCCAGCACCCCCCCGCCGAAGGGCAGGCAGGCCAGCATCCCCTCCGAGACGGGCCGCCCCTCCGCCAGCGCGCGCGCCGCCAGCGTCCCGTCACTCAGGCCCAGCCCCCGCCCCTCCTCGCCCACCACCGAGAGCGAGCCGCCCTGCACGGCCCAGACCTGAACGCCATGTGCCCGCACCGTCCGGCAGGCGAACGCGGCCAGCGCCGCCCCAAACGCCCGCACAGTGGGCGCCGCGCTGAGGTCGGGCGGAAAGGGGGGCAGGGTCATGGGGGAGACTTCAGAAGTCATAACGGGGTTAGTCAGATGCTAGAGCTTTGGAGGGCAGGCTGGGGCCTGCCACCCCCCTCCCGACCTCCCCCGCAACACCGCTCAAGCTTTAGCCCTCTTAAAACCGTCTCTTGTGGACGGCCAATCCCACCCCTCGGTTCGCTCTCGCACGGCCTTCACCCCGCCTTGCTCGCGCAGCGAGACGGTGGGCATGCGACTCGGATATCGGCAAGATCAGACCTTACGGGCAGAGGAAGGCGACCACGGGCGCGACGGGCGAGCCCCTTGCCGAACGCAGTGCCACTCCCCCCTACCCTCCACTGGGGGCAGGGGGGGTGGGGGCAAACTGAGGCAAGACACCCTGCCCCCAAACCCCCTCCCTCACAACGTCTTCGGATCAATCCACCCCCGCTTGATCCCGTACAGCACCGCCTCCGTCCGGCTCCCCACCCCCAGCTTGGAAAAGATGTTCGCCAGGTGAACCTGCACCGTCCGCGGGCTGATGTCCAAGTCCCGCGCGATCTCCTTGTTCGTCCGGCCCGTCGCCGCCACCCGCAGCACCTCCAGCTCCCGGGGGCTGAGCGCGTCCTCCGGCGGCGTGGGCGTCTGCTGCGTGCTGAACCGCTCCAGCACCTTGCGGGCGACGGAAGGGTGCAGCGCACTCTCCCCCGCCGCGACTGCCCGCACCGCCCCCAGCAGGTCGTCCTCCGAGGTGTTCTTCAGCAGGTAGCCCGCCGCCCCCGCCTCCAGCAGGGCGAAGACGTAGGCGTCGTCGTCGTAGCTCGTGAGGACGAGGACGCCGACACCGGGCATGAAGCCCTTGATCGCCCGCGTGGCCTCAATGCCGTTCATGCCGGGCATGGAGACGTCCATCAGGATCACGTCGGGGTTCAGCGCCCGGGCCTGGCGGATGGCCTCCTCGCCGCTGTCGGCCTCGCCGATGACATGCAGATCGGGCTCGTTCTCCAGCAGCTCGCGGGTGCCCTTGCGAACGACGGGGTGGTCGTCCACCAGGAGCAGCGTGATGGGCCGGGTGCCCTCGGGAGACGTGTCAGTGGGATGATGCATAGGGGCAGGATACCCGCCGGAATGCAGAAGGGCCGCCCCCACGTGGAGAGGCGGCCCCGGGAAGCGGGGGCTTCAGGACTTGCTGAGGTCCTTCCACAGCGTGCCGGTGCGGAAGGCGAGCATGGGGTTGAAGGTGTCCTCGCTGATGCCCCTCAGGTTGTCGCGGTAGGCCAGGATGCCGGGGTTGCTGGGGAGCAGGATGTAGTAGGCCTGCTCCTGGGCGCGCTCGGCGATCTTCGTGTACAGCTCGTTGCGCTTCTCGGTATCGCTCGTCGAGCGGGCCTCCTGCACCCACCCATCAAGCTGCGGGTCGGTGAAGCCCGCACGGGGGTGGTAGAACCCCTCCGAGGAGTACATGGTGTGGACGAAGTTGTCCGGGTCGGCGTAGTCGGGCGCCCAGCCGGTCATGATCAGGATTTCCTTGCCCGCGTCGCCGTCCTGGATGATCTCGCTCCACTGCTTGCTCACCAAGTTGACCTTGAACTTCGGGTTGATGGCCTCGATGTTCTTCTTCAGCAGCTCCATCGCGGTCTGCATGGAGACGCTGCCCGCCCGGTAGGTGGCGTTGATGGTGAAGCCGTTCTCCCAGACCTGCCCGCCCCACGCCTGCTGGAAGGCGGCCTTGGCGGCGTCGAGGTCGAACTTGGGCGCTGCGAGGTCCGAGTCGTAGCCGGGGAAGGTCTCGGGGAGCAGGAAGTTGCGGGGCTCGCCCTTGCCGCCCTGCACCTCCTTGATGTAGGTGGGCACGTCGAAGGCGGCCACGAAGCCCTTGCGGACGTTGAGGTCGCTGAAGAAGTTGGCGGGGATGCCCTGCCCGTCGAGCTTGCCGCTGCCCAGCCGGTCGGTGCCCTTGATGGCCTCGTTCATGAAGATGCCCCAGGCGCCGGTATCGGGCAAGTTGTCGACGACCGCCACACCGGGCTTGCCCTTGAGCTGCTCCTCGACCACGGGGCGTGTCCCGGCCTCGATCAGGTCGGCGTCGCCCTTCAGGAACGCCTGGATGCGCGCGGCGGCCTCGGGCACGATCTGAATCACCACGTTCTTGATCTTGGCCTTGTCGCCCCAGTAGCCGTCAAAGGCTTCGGCGCGGAAGGCGGTCGCGTCCTTGCTCACGAAGCGGTAGGCGCCCGTGCCGCTGGGGTCCTGCGAGAGCGGGCTGCCGGTCAGGTCCTTGCCCACAGCGGCCTTCCAGGTGGCCTCGGTGCCGTCCCACTCGCCGATCTCCTTGGCGTGCTGGGAATCCACGATGCCCTGGCCGATGTACGCCAGCTTGGCGAGGAAGGCGGGGTCGGCCTTCGGCAGGCTGAACACCAGCGTCTCGCCGTCGCACTTCACGGCAGTGCTGATCTTGGCCCAGGTGACCGACTGGTCGTCGTTCGCGTTGCTGGGGGTGCCCAGCAGGCTTTCGGACAGGAACCAGTTGCCGCTGCTGCTGGTGTTCGTCACGAGGTTGCGGCGGAAGGTGTACTCGGCATCCGCACACTTGAAGTCGTTGCCGCTATGGAACTTCACGCCGTCGCGCAGGGTGAAGCGGTACGTCTTGCCATCGTTCGAGATGTCCCACTTGGTCGCGAGCAGGGGCTGAAGCTCGGTCAGGCTGCTTCCCTTGTACGTCACCAGCGTCTCGTACAGGTTCTCGACGGCCTGGCCGCTGGCGGTGTCGTAGCTCGTGCCGGGGTCGAGGGTTGGGATGTCGGCGCTCTCCTGCACGACGAGGACCGAGTTGGCGCCGGACGACGTGCTCGTGCTGCCAGTGCTGTCGGTGGAGGTGGAGGCGGTGGTGCCGGAAGAACCGGTGTCCTTGTTCGCGTTCGGCTTATCGCAGGCCGCGAGGGTCAGGGCCAGGGTGGTCAGGGCGATCAAACCCAGCGGGCGGGTGCGGGACGTGTGGATGGTCATGAAAGGCTCCTTGTGGAGACGCCCGTCGCAAGAAGGGCGTCCAGGATGCAGGCTGATGATGCCGGTGGACCGACGGCCAGAGGGTCAGACGGGCTCTGGCTCGCGGAGACTGGCGGCCAGCCTCCCTCCTCCCCGAATGGGGAAACGGGGTCAGGGTAGGGCACCCCCATGAGGGATGCCTGGGGGTCCAGTCAAGAAGGATGAGGCGGGGGGGCAGAAACCCGTCAGACTCCTCCCTCTCCAAGCGGTCCCTTATATCATCTGCCTGCCGGGCGCGCGAGCCCCCACCCCAGCGGCAGGGGGAATGAGAGACCCCCCACACCCGCCTTGAGTGCGGTCCTGTAAGGTTTCCTAATGACTTCACACGCCCACCCGAACTCCTTCCTGCTGCGCGGCACGGCGGCGGGTGGGACCCTTCGTTTTGTCGGCATCGATGCCACACGCATCGTCGAGGACGCCCGCCTCCGCCACGGCCTGAGCAAGACCGCGACTGCCGCGCTGGGCCGGGCGCTGGCCGCCTCCGCCCTGCTCGCCGTCGTGCTGGGCAAGAAGACGGACAGCCGCGTGAACCTCCGCATCGAGGGCGGGGGACCCGTGGGCTGGATCGTCGCCGAGGGGAGCGCCGACGGCCTGGTGCGCGGCTACGTGCGGAACCCCGGCGCTGACCTGCCCCTGCGCGAGACGGACGGCAAGCTCGACGTGCGCGGCATCGTGGGGCTCGACGGCGAGCTGGCCGTGACCCGGCTGCTCGACAACGGCGAGCCGTACACCGGCAGCGTCGAGCTCGTGAGCGGCGAGATCGCCGAGGACGTGAGCACCTACCTGGGTGTGTCCGAGCAGATTCCCAACGCCGTGCTGCTGGGCGTGTACGAGGAGGGCGGCCGGGTCCACCGTGCTGGGGGACTCCTCGTGCAGGCGATGCCCGGCGTGACGGACGCGACCCTCGCCCGGCTGGAGGCGAACATCCGCGGGCTGGGCCAAATCACCGACCACCTGCGCCGCGGCAGCCTGCTGGAGACCCTGCAGGAGGCCGCCGCCGGACTCGACCTCGTCCTCGCGCCCGAGGCGCAGCCCGCGCACTTCCAGTGCCGCTGCTCGCGGCGAAAGGCGCTCGACAGCCTGCGCTTTTTCACGGGAACTGAGCGCCAGGAGATGATGGACGAGGGCGGCCAGGAGATCATCTGCCACTGGTGCGGCGAGCACTACCAGATCACGCCCGCCGAGATCGCGGGCCTGGACGCCCAGCGCGAACGCGCCCAGGCCTGAGTGCGGGTCGGGCGAGGGGGGAAAGCCCAGGTTGCGGGCCTTCCTCCCCTTCTCTTTCAGTCCAGGACCTCTAGCCAGGGATGCCCGGGCTGGATGAGCCGCAGGGCTCCTGTCAGCCCGGCTCGTGCGTCCGCCGTGAGCGTGGGCAGGACCCGCCCGAAGTCGCCCTGATCCTTTCCCCTGGGGTCCCGTCCCCCCGTCCGGCTCTTGAACAGCAGCACCGCCTCTGGCACGAGGAAGGGCAGGCCGTCCGGGCCGACGCGCCGGGCCTGCGAGAGCGGCAGCGTGACGCGGGGGTCGCGGCGGTAGCGCCACAGGTCCCCTTCCAGGTCGGTGAACATCAGGTCGAGCATCAGCACGTTCGGCAGATCGGGGTGGCGGGCGTGGACCTGGAAGGAGGGGGGCTCGATGGGCGCGGTCCAGGCCTGGTAGGTCCCCTCCAGGCAGGCGTCCAACCGCCAGCCCTGCCGCGCGAGCGCGTCCCGGACCTCGAACTGACTCGCGAGGGGCAGCACCACGTCGAGGTCGTCGTGGGGACGGGTAACCCGGCCCAGATGCAGGTCGAGGGCCACGCCGCCCGCGAACATCCACGGCAGGCCCAGGGAGTTCAAGGTTTCGGCGACGAAGCGGGCGGGGGCAAAGCCGACGGTGCGAGCATGGTGCGCCAGGGCGTCCTCCCACAAAGCCTGATCCGCCGCCTCCCGACCCGCCTTCAGAAAAACCCGCCTGTAGCGCTCGGCCGCCCCCGTGTCCTCCAGCAGCACTGCCCGCAGCGCAACCTGCTCGGCCCGCCAGCCACTCCCGTGATCGGACAGGACGAGCCGCCAGCCGCCCGGATGGGTCCAGCGCCCCGCCTCGCCCGGCTCGTACCCCAACCCGGTCAGGGCCGCCCGCTGCTCCTTCGTCGGCACCTCCGGCAGCAGGTCGAGGTGCAGTTCCGGTACGTCGAGATCGGCGAGGACAGGAACGCTGCCGGGGCCGCCGCCCGCGAGGTGGAACACGCCGTCCTCGCGGCCACGCTCCAGATAGGAGCCGAGGGTGCGGGTCAGGTTCCGGGCAGCGGCAGACAGGTCGGGCATGGGGACTCAGCACAGCACACCTCCCGGCCCGCCGTCATCCGCCGGGTGGCCTGGGCGCCCCGGCTTTCCAAATGAACGAACTCGGTAGGCCGTGTCATCCGGCACGCTGCCGCGGCTCCACCCGCCTGCGGATAATGTCCCCATGAGACGACCGCTTCTCGCCGTGACGCTGGTGCTGGTGGGACTGGGGCTGGGGGCGACCCTGCTGCGGGATCAGGTGCCTTTTTCCGGGGCCCAGACGGGGCAGACGACCCAGACGCAGCCGAGCACCACCCCACCCGGCGAGGCGGGGGCGCGGCTGCAAAACGAGCTGAACACCATCGACATCGTGCGGCGTTACGAGCCGGGGCTGGTGTACATCAGCACCGAGCAGGAGGTGGTGAGCCAGAACCCGCTGGGGTATCTGTACGGCCAGGGGGGCCAGACCCAGGTGCAGCAGGGCGTGGGCAGCGGCTTTTTCGTGAACGAGCAGGGCGACATCCTGACGAACTACCACGTCGTCGCGGGCGAGGGCGGCCAGGGCTCCGCCACCCGCATCAGCATCCGGGTGATGAACCGCGAGCAGAGCGTCCCGGCGCGCATCATCGGCCTCGCCCCGCAATACGACCTGGCGCTGATCCGCCCCCAGGGGCTGGACCAGAGCCTGATCAAGCCCATCCCGCTGGGGGACAGTGACAGCCTCAGGGTGGGGCAGAAGGCCGTGGCGATGGGCGCCCCCTTCGGGCTGGACTTCAGCGTGACCGAGGGGATCGTGAGCAGCACCGCCCGGCAGATTCCCATCGGCTTCTCGGCGAGCGGCGAGGGCATCACCCAGAAGGCGATCCAGACCGACGCGGCGATCAACCCCGGCAACTCGGGCGGGCCACTGCTCGACTCGGGCGGACGGGTCATCGGCATCAACACGCAGATCCTCTCCCCGGCAGGGGCGGCCACGGGCGTCGGCCAGAGCGCGGGCGTGGGCTTTGCCATCCCCATCAACTCCGCGAGGAGCCTGCTCCCCCGGCTCCAGCAGGCGAACGGCGGGGTGGTCGGCCCCCCCCGGCTGGGCATCACGGCGGGGTTGATCGTGCAGGGACCCGACCGGGCCATCCCGGTGGGCCTGAGCGCCCTGTCCAGCGAGGGCAAGCAGCAACTGGGTCTTCCCGCGACGGGGCTGGTGGTGGGCAGCGTGCAGCCGGGCTCACCGGCCGCCGACGCGGGACTGCGCGGCGGGACGGTGCAGGCCTTCCAGGGAGGCCGCGTCGCGGTGGGCGGCGACGTGATCGTGTCCGCGGACGGCGAGCCGGTGGATGCGCTCGAAGACCTCCAGGCCGTCCTGATCGACAAGAAGCAGGGCGACAGCGTGAACCTACGCGTGGCGCGCGGCGGCCAGACCCGCACCGTGAAGGTGACCCTGGACGCCAGCTCCTTCCAGTAATCGGTGGACAGCTCGACGCAAACACGGTCGCGGCAGGCCTGGGCCCGACTTCAGCCCCGGGACCGGGACTGGCTGGTGGGGCTCGCCCGGGGGGCGGGACCGGGGGCACGGGTGGCCCTCGTCGGCGGCGCCGTCCGGGACGCCCTGCTTGGAAGCGCGCCCCTTGACCTTGACGTGGTGGTGGAAGGGACGGACGCGGGGGCGCTGGCCGCCGCTACAGGCCTCCCCTTCCTGGTCCACCCTGCCTTCGGCAATGCCACGGTGACCCTGCCGGACGAGAGGCGCGCCGACCTGGTGCGGGCGCGGCGGGAGAGCTACCCGGTCCCCGGCGCCAATCCCGTCCCGGTCTTCGGAACCCTGGCGGACGACCTGCGGCGGCGCGACTTCGGGCTGAACGCGCTGGCGCTGGTGGTCAGGCCGGACGGTGACGTGACCCTGCTTGATGAAGTGGGCGGGTTGGAGGATTTGCAGACCCGGACCCTGCGGCCCCTGCATCCCCACTCCTTCCACGAGGACGCGAGCCGCCTGGTGCGCGGGGCACGGCTGGCCGGACGGCTGAGCCTGGGCGCGCACCCCGAGCTGCTGCGGCAGGTGCCGGACGCCCTGGAGATGGCCGGGTGCACCCCCCGGCTGCACGCCGAACTGCGCCTGCTGCTGGGCGAGCCCAGACCGGGGAGGGCCGCCCGGATGCTGGAGGCGTGGGGGGCGGGGTCCCTCCTGCCGGGAGGTGCCGTGGAGCGCCTGGAAGCTCTGGACGCGGGACAGGACTCGGGCCAATCGGTCCCCGAGCAGGCTTACGCCGCCGCCCTGCTCTCCACCGCCCCCGACCCCCCGGCCCTGGCCGCCCGCCTGGGATTGGGCGAGAAACCAGGCGCCCTCCTGGTCCGCGCCCTGTCGGACGCCCCCGCCTCCCCGGGCAGTTCCGAGGCCATTCTGCGCGCCCTGCTGCGCCCGGACGCCTACCCCCCGCTGACCGGGCGCGATGTGGTGGCGCTGGGGGTGCCCCCCGGCCCGGCGGTGGGCGCGGCCCTGGCCCATCTGGCAACCCTGCGCCGGACTGGGCGGGTGCGCTCGCGGGAGCAGGAACGGGCGGCGCTGGAGGCGTATCTGTGGGACTCCCCTCCCCTCTCTCGGTGAGGGGTCATCCGGTGTCTCGCTGCGCCAGCCCGTAGACTGCTCCCCATATGCTGCTTAGCCTCCTGAGTACGAGTCCTCTCGCGTTCGTGGTCGTCGCGGCGGCGCTCGTGCTGTCCCTCACCGTCCACGAGTTCGCCCATGCCTGGACGGCCGACCGGCTGGGGGACCCCACACCCCGGCGCTTCGGACGCGTGACCCTCAACCCGGTCCGGCACCTCGACCCCTTCGGCACCCTGCTGCTCCTTATTGCGGGCTTCGGCTTCGCGCGCCCGGTGCCCATCAACCCGAACAACCTGGGGCGCTGGGGCACGCTATGGGTCTCGGCGGCGGGGCCGATCAGCAACCTGCTCATCGCCCTTCTGGCGGGGCTGCTGCTGCGCTTCCTGCCCTACAGCGACTTCACGGCCGCAGTGCTGCTCACCATCCTCAGCGTCAACATCGTGCTCGCCGTCTTCAACCTAATTCCCATCCCACTGCTTGACGGCAGCCGCATCCTGGGCGCGCTCGTACCCTCGCTGGGTCGCAGCCTCGCGCAGTTCGAGGCCCAGCCCTTCAGCTTCGTGATCGTGATGCTGTTCATCTTCATCGCGCAGCGGCCCATCGGCAACATCATCGGCAGCGTGCAGCGCTGGGTGCTGGGCGTCGTGGGAATCTAGGGCGGGGCGTGGGGGGTCGTCACGCTGAGCGGCAACGAGGCCTTTGCGGACCAAGCTGGATGTCGGGCCCCTTCGTTTCACTCGGGGTGACAATCTTTCGGAGAGTGGCCCTACGCGAGTCGGCCAAGAACAAGAACCCCCGGGACTGATCCGGGGGTCTTTGCCCGCTGTTCCTCAGCGCAGGCAGAACATCATCGCCACATGGGCGCCCGTGCCGCCCAACACGAACAGGTGCCAGATCTCGTGGAAGCCGAAGCCCGGGCGGGGATTCCACCGCCGCGTCCCGTAGATGACGGCCCCGATGGAATACAGCACACCGCCCGCCGCCATCCAGAAGAGCGCGGCGGGGGGCAGGTTGCGCGCGAGTTGCGGCAAGAGGACCACGGCCACCCAGCCCATCCCCAGGTACAGCAGCGTGCTGATCCAACGCGGCAGCCGCATCGTCACCAGCTTGAGGACGATACCCGTCAGCGCGATGCCCCAGATCACCCACAGCACGGCGTCGCGCCACACCCCTGTCAACCCGTAGTACGCGATCGGCGTGTAGCTCCCCGCGATCAGCAGGAAGATGCCCGCGTGGTCGAGCTTTCGCAGCCACAGGAGCCCGCGCTCACCGGGCCGGAACGAGTGGTAACTCGCCGAGGCGGCGTAGAGCCCCACCATGCTCAGGCCGAACACCAGGAAGGGCCACAGGTGCAGCCCCCGCGTGTGCGCCCAGTACAGCAGCGGCCCCAGTACGATCAGCGCCGCGAGCGCCCCACCCCAGTGGGTCAGGGCGTTCACCGGTTCACGCGGGGCGGTCAGCAGACGCTTCACATCCCCAGGGTAGGGGATGTGGAGGGTGAGGTGTGGGAGTTGGGACGCAGTACGCGGAGGGCCGTGGGCCCTCAGCCCTCTCTGAGAAAGTCTCCCACACGTTGCAGGAGGAGTCCCGTAGCCCCCGCGTCGTAGTCAGGCAGGCTACGATCTGTGAACAGGTGTTGATTCCCAGGGTACAGGAACAATTCCGCCCGACTCGTTGAGCCTGCGAGCGCCCGGGCAGCCTCCCCGTCTTCCTCGAAGAAGGGGTCGGCTTCCATCGCGTGGATCTGGACGGGAACGTCCGCGGGCCACCGGTCGCCGAACTCCGAAACGGGGAGACAGGCGTGGAGCAGCAGAGCCCCCCGCGCCCCAGGGCGGGTCTGGGCCAGCTTTTGCGCGGGCATCACCCCCAGCGAAACCCCAGCGTAGATCAGCTCGGGAGACAGGTTGTCCGCCGCGCGCACGCCAGATTCGAGGAGGTTGCCGAACCCGAGTTCCCGGGCATGTGCGACTCCTGCTTCCAGGGTGTCAAAGCTCCGGCCGTCGTAGAGGTCGGGCGTGTGAACCACGTGTCCGGCCCGCCGCCACTCCTCGGCGAGGGCGAGGAATCCTGGGGTTTGACCCTGCGCGTGGTGGAAGAACAAGATTTCGGCCATATGCGGAGTCTAGAAGGGATTGGCGTCAGCCCTTGACGTATGAAATGGGTATCTCATAGCCGCAGGACGCCTACTTCCCCCCGTAGTTCGGCGCCTCCTTCGTGATCGTGACCCCGTGCGGGTGACTCTCGATCAGGCTCGCGCCCGTGATGCGGACGAACTGGGCGGTGTCACGCAGGGTCGCCAGGTCGGGGGCGCCGCAGTAGCCCATGGCGCTCCGCAGGCCGCCAGCGAACTGGTACAACACCTCGCCCGCCGTCCCCCGGTAGGCGATGATGCCCTCGATGCCCTCAGGGACGAACTTGCGGCTGCCGGTTTGAAAGTAGCGGTCGCTGGAGCCTTGGTCCATTGCGCCCAGGCTGCCCATGCCCCGGTAGCTCTTGTAGCGGCGCCCATCACGCAGCACGACCTCGCCAGGGGCCTCGTCGGTGCCCGCGAGCATGGAGCCCATCATGACCGCGCTCGCCCCGGCCGCGATGGCCTTGGGCACGTCCCCCGTCTGCTTGATGCCGCCGTCGGCAATGACGGGGACTCCGGCCTCCAGCGCGACCTCCGAGGCCTCGAAGATGGCCGTGATCTGCGGGACGCCCACGCCGGTGACGACGCGGGTGGTGCAGATGCTCCCGGGGCCTATGCCAACCTTTACCGCGTCCGCCCCCGCCGCGATCAGGTCCCGCGCTCCACCCCTCGTGGCGACGTTCCCCGCAATCACGTCCACATCGAAATTCTCCTTTACCCGCGTCAGCGCGTTCAGGATGCCCTGGCTGTGGCCGTGCGCGCTGTCGAGCACGAGCACGTCCGCCCCCGCCGCGACGAGCGCCCCGGCCCGGTCCATCAGGTCGGCTCCCACGCCGATGGCGGCGGCGACCCGCAGGCGCCCCAGATCGTCCTTCGCAGCGCGGGGATACTTCACCCGCTTCGCAAGGTCCTTGATGGTAATGAGGCCCTTCAGGAAGCCCGCCTCGTCGGTCACGAGGAGCTTCTCGATGCGGGTGCGCTTGAAGATCGCCTGCGCCTCCCCCAGCGTGGTGCCCACCGGGACGGTCACCAGGTCCTCGCGGGTCATCACGTCCGCGACCGGCGTGGCGAGGTCGTCGATAAAGCGCATGTCGCGGTTGGTAATGATTCCCAGCAGCCTGCCCGAGGGGTCGGTGACCGGCACACCACTGATCTTGTACTCGGCCATCAGGCGGTCCGCGTCGCCCACCGTGGCGGTCGGCGGCAGGGTGATGGGGTCCACGATCATGCCGCTCTCACTTCGCTTGACCTTGCGGACCATCTCGGCCTGCGCGTCCACGGCCATGTTCTTGTGGATGACGCCGATGCCGCCCTCCCGCGCCATCGCCACGGCCATCCCCGTCTCCGTGACCGTATCCATCGCCGCCGACACGAAGGGAATGTTCAGCCGCACCCGTCGTGTGAGCTGCGTCTCGACACTGACCTCATGGGGCAGCACCGTGGAGTGGCGGGGCAGCAACAGCACGTCGTCGAAGGTGATGCCCTCCTGGCCGAACTTGTAGGTGAAGCGGTCCTCTTGCTCCGTCGGGGACGGGCGGGCAGGCGTGACGGGAGCACTCATGCACCGGAGTCTACCCGCGCCCGCCCCCGGATACTGGGGCCTGTCTCCCGGACCCGGTCGGCGCGCCCCCTTGCGCGCCCCCGAAAACGCGTGCTAGATTCTCCCTCGCCCTGGGAAGGGCCTGAACATGCCGTGGGGTCGTAGCTCAGCTGGGAGAGCGCGTCGTTCGCAATGACGAGGTCAGGGGTTCGATCCCCCTCGACTCCACCAGGAAAAGCCCGTCTATGGCGGGCTTTCTCTTTTTCTGGGTGTTTTTTAGGGGCGGCTTCGGTGCAGCAGCGGTGCAGTAGCCAGGGGGCTCCCACGAGTGCCTTTCCGCCGCTGGAGAACGGCTGCGCGCTGGCCGGGCAGACGCTTTCCTCAGGGCCAGCACCGGCTGTGATTCCGCCGCCTTTCTCCCCAAGGGGAAGACGACAGTGAGGTCAGGCAAACGGCCGACAGGAAGGGCGCAGCGCGCAGCAAAGGAAAGGGGGGAGGATCCGCGGATCCTCCCCCCTTTCTTCCCGCCGAAGTCAGTCGGTTGCCCGGCCCTCATCCTCCGGCGTCCCGGTCAGGCTCGCGGTCCCCTGGCGCAGCTTGCGGAGCGCGATCTTGCGCATCTCCTCCTGCTGCACCTGCCGGTATCGGTGGAGCGTCACCGCGGGGTCCACGTGCCCCAGGTAGCCGCTGATGACCTCCAGCGACACATCTTTCTGCTGAGCAAGCAGCGTGGCAAACGTGTCGCGCAGGGTGTGAATCGCGATGCGCCGGACCCCAGCCTTCTCGCACAGCCGCGCCATCTCCCGCTTCAGGTTGTCGGGGTGCACCTTGGTGCCCTTGCTGTAGGTGAACACCAGCCCGCTGTCGACCCAGGCGTCCCCGCGCCGCGCCCGGTCCAGAGCCTGCTGGCGGCGACGCTCCCGCAGGCACTCCAACGCCTCCTGCGACAAGGGCAACGCGCGGGCGCTGGCCTCAGATTTAGGGGTTTCAAAGGTCGTCTTGCCCCCTGACACCTTCACCAGCCCCTCGACGATGTCGACGGTGCCCTCGTGCAGGTCCACCTCGTCCCAGTGCAGACCGCACGCCTCACTGCGCCGCATCCCGGTGTAGACCAGGAACAGCAGCATGATGCCCCAGCGGTCGTGCTGCGCCACCGCGTGAAAGGCGCGCAACTCCTCCGGTGTCCACGCCTTCCTCGAATCGAAGGCAGGCCCCCGCCCCTTCATCGGTTTGGGCAGCCCCAGCTTCACCCTCTCCCGCTCGGCCTGTGCGTCGCGCCGGGGTACGAACTCCACCACCAGCATCCGGGGGATACGGCCCATTCTGTGCGCGTGGCTCAGGGCCGAGCTCAACGTCGCGCGAACGGTGCGGATGGTCTCGGACGAGTACTGCCACGTCCCATCCTGTTTCTTCTTCCCCTCGGGCCATGGACCTGTCCGCCCTTCCCGCCGTGGCCCGCCGACTGGGTGAGCTCGTCCTGGGTCACGGCCTCGCCCCCACCGGCGGCCCGGCCTCCCCGGAGGACCTTCTGCGGGCTGAGCGCGACCTGGCCCTGCCGCGGGTGTGGGCCGAGGTCTACTGTGTGTTCTCCCCGCAAGGGCTCGCCCTCCTCGCCGCCGGCAACGACCAGGCGCTGTATGGGGCCGCGGAACTCGCTGGCGCGCAGGAAGGCTACGGCGGCCCGGGCTGGTCCCCGCACTGGCTGGTCATCGGTGGGGAGGGCGAGTTCCCGCTGGTGGTCGACACCTGCGCTCCTAGGGACGATGGGGTCCAGCTCGTGGCGCTTCAGGCCTCTGGGCAGGGGAAGCGCACCACCCTGCCTGGGTTCCCAGGCGGCTCAGCGACAGCACCGCCGGGTTCCTGCAGGGAGTCAACGACTACCTGGAGGCCATGCCCAGCGGTGAGGGCACCATCTGGCTTCTGCCCGATGAGGTGCGTCAGGCCTGGCACGCCCGGGTTCTGGAAGCCTGGCGCGAGAACGTGGAATTGCGGGGGCAGATGGACACGTGGCGGGACTGGCTGGGCATCCCTCCTGCCACAGAGCAGTGACACCCTCCCAAGCCGCCGCCGTGCTCCTGACAAGGTGGGTGGTGATGGTCACCGGCGCGGTCGCCGCCTCGCCCGGTCCGTCGGCTGCAGGATCGCGGCCTTGCCGACTTCCCGGGCGACCCGCCCCGCAGCCTCGCGGGGGGAGGCAGGTCGGCGCAGGTTCTCCTGAAGCTGCTCGCCCTGGGCCCGATTCCCCTCAGCCTCCTCGTGGGTGGGGCCAGAGCGGCTGGGCTGGCCGATGAGGCCGTAGAACAGTTCGCGCCCCACGACAGCGAGATCCTTCATCACACGCCACATGTGCGCAGTGTGACGCGGGAGGCTGGACCTGGGATGTGGAGAGGCACCCAGGTGTCGCTGCGTCTGACTTGACCAGCCTTCAGCGCGGCGGGGGTTGTGGGTAGAACACGATGACGACCGGCAGCGCCGAGCCGCCCGCAGGAATGAAGGAGAACGTGCTGCGCCCGGGGGAGAGGCGCTGCAGCAGCAGCGGCGTATTGGGGTCCAGCAGCATGCCCGAGGAGGGGATCTTTAGGAACTGCCGATCCCCGGCCTGCTCAGTCACGGCCGCACCCCGGTAAGGTCCACCCCGCGGCACGAAGGCCGCCATGGCTGGAGAGGTGGCCTGCACCGTCAGGTCGTACTGCAGGCCGTAGTTGCCCAGCAGACGCTGCGGAGCACCTGTCGTCGCGTCCACACCGGAGAGCGGGGGGTCCTGCACCCCGTCGCCCAACATCAGCCGTACGGGTAAGGCCCCCAGGGTGACCTGCAGGCTCCGCACCGCCTCGGGAAAGGTGCCCCGCTGGTGATTCGGGTCGGGGGGCAGGACGGGCAATCCCGCGAGGGTGGCGGCGCTCGCCGGGGTACCCTCCTCGAGCAGCACGGTGGTGAGCTCGGCGGAGCCGCTGAACTCCAGGTCCTGCAGCACCTTGGCGCCCTGGCCCGGCTGCAGGGTGGGGCTGGCGTAGAGGACCGTCGGTTCGTCCGCCCCCAGGTTGTGGCGCGTGCTCGTGCTGCTGGCCAGGAACTCCAGCACCGACACCTGCCCCAGCACGCTCTCGAGCCGCGTCGGCGCGGCGCTGCCGTCCCGACGCACCGTGACGCTGCCCACCGCGGCTGTACGTGCGCGGGCAAGCACGTACAGCCGCGCGGGCCGGGGCGTGCGGTTGAGGTGGTAGGCCATCACCCGCACGCGGCCGGACACCTGGTCGCGGTACAGCACGCCCGGCTGGATGGGCGACTCCGGGGAGTCGCTGAACACCAGCGTGGCGGGCTCCACCGGGACCCGGGTGGGAGTGAGCGCGGGGTAGCCCATCACGCCGGGGTCGTTAAACGTCTGACCCACCGGCGTGGAGCGCAGCGCGTAGCTCAGCGGCGTGTCCACCGTCGGCCCCTGGACCCGGATGACCCGGGTCAGCGGCGTGCTGCGCGCGCCTTGGCTGTTGGTGACCGTCAAGGTCACCGGGTACTCGCCTGGCTGGAAGAACACCGGCTGCGCGCCGGACCACTGCCGGGTGAGGTTCAGCCCCTCGGGGTCGAAGGAGTAGTCGGTGTACTGCACGGCCTCCCCCGGCGCGTAGGTGCTCTTGTTGGTCAGGAATCGAGCTTGCGGGGCATTCGCGCTGGTGCTCTCGGCCGCCGGTGCCGCAGTGGTGGGCAGTGGGCTGGCGGGCAGTGGACTGGCGGGAATTGGGCTGGTCGGTGCCGGGGCCTGGCCTGGGGTGAGGATCAGCTCGCCGCTGGGTCCCGTGCTGGCCTGCGCCCCCAGGGCGTAGGCCAGCAACCGGGCCTCGATCAGCGGCTCACCGTTGGCGTCGAAGCTCACCCCACCGGCATACGGCACCCCGTCGACCAGCAAGCTGCGCGCCTCCAGGAACACCGCGAGCCTCCCGGCCACCAGCTGGTTGTCGCCGCTGTACACCGCCACCCCGAGACGCGCGGCGACCTCGCGCAGCGGCAGCATCCAGGAGTCCCCGGCGCGCACGGCGGGGCGTTGCAGGGGACTTTGCCCGCTGGGGGAGATCACCAGCGGGCTGGCGGCGGCGGGGAGGGCGGTCAGCAGGCTGATCAAGGCGAGCGACAGGGGCAGTCTCAGTCTGCGGGCGAACGTCACGCCCGGCAGTATGGCCGCTTGGACCTGACGCTCCCCACCCGCAGGCGGCCAGCATACTCAGCTGGCCTTTAGCTTCAGGGCGAGCTCAGAAACGGGCCGGGACGCGGTGGTCTTGGCGCCGGGGTCCTGCTCGCGTGCGGGATCGGTGCGGCGGTTGCACAGCGAACCGACTCTTTGCACCTGAAGTGCTCGCGCTCCTGCGTTCAAGGACTTTGAGGGCAGGAGCGCAAGCGCAGGTGAACTAAGGAAATCACGTGTAGATCGAAGTTCTTTCGAACATCGTATCTCGATGTGAAAAGTTTACGCCACCCATGCTGACGCCGACCACATGACCGGCCTGCTCGCCGCCGCGCCGCTGAAGCCGCGGTTTTACCTGAACAACGGCATCGCGGGCATCACGGCGACCTTCTCGAAGCTGATCACGGCCCTGAAAGCCGCGGGCACCCAGGGCCTCGTGGCCTCGGAGCGGACGATCAACCTGGGGAGCGTGCGGCTGCGGGTGATTCCCCCGCCGCCCAGCATGCCGAAGACCGACCAGAACCTCAACTCGGTGGGCCTGCTCATCGAATACGGGGGGTTTCGCTCGCCCCTGACCGGGGACAGCGAGACCGCGGAGACGCAGGGCTGGCTGAAAAGTACCCCGCGACCACGCTGGGGCCGATCGACGTGTACAAGAGCATTCACCACGGGGCGCGCAACGGCGACCACGCCGCCTGGCTCGCGGCGGTGCGGCCGAAGAATGTGATCGTTGGGGTGGGCCCCAACAACTACGGGCACCCGACGAGCGAGGCGCTGGCGCTGTACGCGAAGGCGAACGCGAACGTGTTCCGCACCGACCTGAACGGCACGGTCACCGTCACTGTGAAGTCTGACGGCCGCTACACCATCACGGCGGAGAAGGGCCTGGGCACGGGGCGGTCGACCCGGCCGGTGGCGCCCGCCCCGGCTCCGACTCCCGCGCCGCGCGCGGACGTGTCCTTCGCCACCTGCACCCAGGCGCGCGGCGGGGTACACCAATATCGGCCGCGGCGAGCCGGGCTACGCGCCGAAGCTCGACCGGGACGGGGACGGCGTCGCCTGCGAGCGCTGAAGCCGTTCCTGGCCTTGACGTTGCTGCTCGTGGGCTGCACGTCGGTGGGTCCTGGGACGAGCCACTGGCGGGCCGGTACGCGCTGGTCACGGACGACGAGGATCTCAACGCCTATGCCGTGGGCACCCGGAGCCGGGGAGGATGGCGGCTCCTAGTCATGAACGTGACCCACCTTGCCCACGACCAGAACTTCATTCTGGCGCGGGCGCGGGAGGGTTATTTTATCGTCAGGGTGCGCCAGGAGCAGGTCCTGGGTCCCCTGGATGGCCGGACCTTTAAGCGGCAGCGCCAGCGGCTGGGGGTGCTGCGGCCGCTGACGCTGGAACCGCTGCGCCCGCTCCACTGACCAGATGGGCGCCCCTGGAGTCGGCCTCCGGCCCTGCCGCACAGGCTTTACCGCGGCGCGGCCGGGATGACGCACACCCCCAGATACAGCCGAACGAGGGCGTCGAAGTGGGCGGCGTCGCCGGTGTACAGGGCGGCCAGGAGGGTGGACTTCGCCTGCGCCTGGGCCTGCCGATCGTTGTTGAGCGGGCGTTGGTCCAGGACGCTCAGACTGTCGATGATCCTGGAGCGGCTTTGCAGGGCGAAGTTGCGGACGCTGCCAATCTGCGTGAGGAGGGTCTGGCAATTCGGCGAGTTGGAGAAGCTCGGTTGCGCGCGCGCCGCCGGGGTGGTGAGGCTGGCGGGAATGGCGAGCAGGGCGGCGAGGAGCAGGGCCTGACGGGCGCGTGGGGGCATGCCGTCCTCCGAACGCCGCGCGGGGGAACCCGGCACCCCGCGGGGCGGAAGGTGCCGGCGCGCACGGCACCTCTGCGCCCGGACGCCGGTTCAGTCTGCGCCGCCTGGTGGCCTGGCAGGTGAGCCCTGGGCCTTCAGCGCCCCACCCGCGGTTGGCCCGCTTTCCCCGCCGGGACATCTGCAAAAGTGGGGATCTGGTCGCCACCCGATCCCCACTTCTACCCAGCCGGCATGGCTACCTTCTTGAAAAGTGACCACTCTCCAAGAGGCTCAGCCGCCGGTGATCGGCGCGGTGTCCTCCAGCACCCACCGGGCCTCACGCAGCACGCGGCTCCGTTCCGCCTCGCTGAAGCGGAAGGGATCGGCATTCACGAGTTCGAGCAGGCTGGCGAGCGCGGCCCGCAGGTCATCCACCTGACTCCGTTCGTCCTGGCTCTCCTGCGGCCAGCGCAGGTAGGCGCCCTCGCACAGGATCAGGTCGGCGCTGCGCCAGCTGCCGCCCAGGGCGACGTGCAACTTCGCCTCCTGATGCAGGCCCATGCCAAAGGCCGCGGGCAGCCAGCCGTCCTCCAGCAGGAAGTTCGACCCGGGCGCCGCAGCAGAGGGGCTTGCCGTCCAGGTAGTAGCGGCGGCCGCCGCCATCGGTTCCGGTCACGATGTTCGTCATGGTGTCTCCTGAGCGCGGCGGGGAATGCCCGCCAGCGCGGGTGAAAGAGGGCGGAAGACTCAGCGGTCAGTCGCAGGTGAGGCCCACCACGCTGAGGGTGAGGTAGACCCGCGCCAGGAACGGCACGTGGGGTTCGCCGTGCGGGCGGTGCCGCAGCACTCGGCGTTCCGGGTCGAACCGGTGCGAGGGGGCAGGAGGCCGAGGTTGTCGCCTCCCCGCCGCCGCTCAACCAGTTCCACGTCACCTGGGCACTACACCCGGCGGCCCTCCTCGCGGGCGCGGTGCTCCGCCGCGGGCGTGAGGGCCGCCAGCGCCACCTCCACGCTGTTGGTGGGCCGGTCCACCCGCTCGACCCACACCCGGTCGTCCTTCACGCCCGAGACGTACGCCTTGCCGTGCCACCCGGGGCCAGCGCGCTGGCTGTCCTCGTAGCGGTACTCCGCGCGCACCAGCCACAGGCGGCGAGCAGGGTCGTAGTCCACCACCTGCGCCAGGGGCCACTCCCACTCGGTCGGCGTGGGCAGGCCGCGTTCCTCGACGGCCTCCCGCGTTCGCCGCACCAGGTGATCGTGCAGCCGCATGTCCAGGGGAGGGACCCAGCTGGGCCGGCCAGCCGCGCGCCGCACCCGGAGGTCCACCCGCGCCTGGTGACACTCCTCGAGCAGCGGAATGGTGATCCGGGTGCCGCTGGCGCGCAGGGCGTCAATCAGCGCGCGGATGGTTTCACCCTCAGCGGTGGGGGTGCGAGGCTGGCCGGTGTAGGGGCAACGCTCCTCACCGGGGGCGAGGTAAACGTCCTGACCGCGCGCGTGGCGGCTGGCCAGTGCGAAGGCCCGGCGCCGAGCGGTGGTGTTGGTCGCCCGGTGCGCGGCGGCCAGGGCGTGCGTCAGGTGCGCGAGGCGGGGGTTGTGGGCGGGCATGGAGAACTTCATGCCTGGAGCCTGGCACGGCACTCTTTTTCGCCTTTGGCCTGATCCACATGCCGCGGCAAATGTCAAGCGGGAGGCAGGACGACAGGCCTCCTCTAAGAAAACCGCGTCCTAGTGAGCTTTCTTCATTCTCCTGCCGGGGACAAGACGTTTTGCTCCGCCCGCGAGGGCATCGCGCCGCTCTCAACCCACGCGGGGCAGCAATGCTGTGCAGCACGCAGTGAGGCAGAAGGGGACCTCGCGGCGCGAAACAGCTTGTCCAAATCGAGCAGCGCAACTCTGCCCCGCCAGCGCCGACCTGCGGAAAGCCCTGAGCTCAGCCGCGCAGCGCCTGGTAGAGCGTTTCCCGCGCGACGCCGAGCTCGCGGGCGAGCGCCGCTTTGCTCTCCCCTGCCGCCACCCGCGCGCGCACCTGCTCCACCTGGGCGGGCGACACCGCCCGCCTGCGGCCCCGGTACGCGCCGCGCGCCCGGGCCACCTCGATGCCCTCGCGCTGCCGCTCGCGGATCAGCGTCCGCTCGAACTCCACCACCGCGCCCATGACACTCAGCAGCCGCCGCGCCATGGGCGTAGCGTCGCCAGAAAAGAGCAACCCCTCCCGGACGAACTCGACCTGCACGCCGCGGCCGGTGAACTCGTCGACCAGGGCACGCAGGTCGTCAAGGTCGCGGGCCAGGCGGTCCATGGCGTGCACGACCACCACGTCGCCCTCACGCACGTAGCGGCGCAGTTCACCGAGCGCCAACCGCGCCTTTTCCGCTGGCGTGGTCCTCGAACACCCGGTCCACCGGCACACCTTCGAGCTGCCGCGCGGTGTTCTGCCCGGCGCTGCTCACCCGCACGTACCCCACCCGCTGCCCCTTCGCCGCCCGTCTTGCCCGCCAGGGTGGCAGGGTAAGGCCTGGATCTGGCCGGATAGGGCTCGGAGAAAGCCAATACCGGCCCCACCATGAGGGGGCCGGTGCTGTGGGGGGAGGGGCCTCAGGGTTGGTGGCGGCCCAGGAACATGAAGGTGTCCTTGGGATAGCTGTTCCACTCGGTGACGCTGAAGCTCGGCGACCCGAAGGGCGTGCCGCTCTTGCGCACCAGGGTGCCGCCCGCTGGCAGGATCGGCTTGGCCACCGTCGCGTTCGGGTCCCCCAGCACGTCGACGACCACGCCGTCCTTCTTGAGCACCAGCGCGTTCAGCACGTACCCGTCGAGGCTGAAGTACGCCTCCTCGTTGTAGTAATACGCGTTGGTGATGTCGAAGAAGTCGTAGAAGTTCGAGTTCAGGATGATGTACGGCTGGCCCGGGTAGAAGGGCAGGAACGGCAGGCTGAACACCCGCACCTGGCCGGTGGCCTTGACGTACTGGTGGAAAAACAGCTCGTACCCGGTCTGCATGCCGCTCATCCCGTCATCCGGGTAGTACACCTGAATCGCCGCGCGGCCGTCCGAGCCGTCGACGTAGTCGCTGATAAACGCCTGGCGCAGGTCTGAGGCCACGCGCAGGGTGCGGCTCACCACGCCGCCGCGGCCATCGTCGGCCTTGACGGTGACGGTCGCCGCGCCGCGGCCCACCGCCTGGGCGCTCACGACGCCGCCGGACACGCTGGTGCTCACCGCGCCCGGGTTGTCGCTCGTCGCCGTGATCGTCAGCGCGTCACCGTCCGCGTCGGCGAATGCGGAGGCGAGAACGACCGCCCCGCCGCGCCCGAGCTCGAACTTCACGTCCGTCAGGGGGGCGATGGTGGGCGGGGTGTTGGGCGCGCTGACCGTCACCTTGAACTTCGCCGTGGCGGTGCCGCCCTGCCCGTCGGCGGCGGTGAGCGTCACGGTGGCGCTTCCGGCAAGGGGCGCGTCGACGGTGAGCACGGAACCGTTCTGGCGGATGGAGACGGCGCCGGGGTCGCTGCTCACGGCGGTGAGGGTGAGGGCGTCCCCGTCGGCGTCCGTGAAGATCGCCGCGAGGTCGACGTCCCTGGACTGCCCGGTGGTGAGGGTCAGGTCCGCCGGAGTGTTCGCCACCACCGGCGCGTGATTGGCGGTAGCGACGGTGACCGGGAAGGTCATGGGCTCGCTCGTCGCCTGGCCGTCATTGGCCGTGGCGGTGATGGTCGCCGTGCCCGCCTTCAGGGGACGCAGCTCGAAGACGCCCGCGCCCGCCGAGGGGACCATCGTCACGCTCGCGACGCTGGGGTCGCTGCTGGTCACCGTGAAGGTCAGGGCGTCCCCGTCGGGGTCCTGAAGGAAGTCGGCCGCGTCGTAGGTCAGGGCGGCCGAGCCCGCCTCGGGCGCGGGGTCCCCGGGGTGATTCGTGACAACCGGCGCATGGTTGGGCACGGCGACGGTGAAGGTGGACTCGGCGCTGGTCGCGGTGTTCCCCGCGGCGTCCACCGCCCGCACGCGGTAGGTGTACGCCCCGGCGGGCAGGTCCGTGAGGGTGAACGTCGCGCCGAAACTGCCGTCCGAGTCGAAGGTGCCCGCGCGGGTGTCGACCACGTCCTCGCCGCGCAGCAGCTGGAAGGAGCGCACGACGCCGTTGTCGCGGGCGTTCGCGGTGAAGGTCATGCGCCCCGGCGCGACCAGCGCCGAGTCCAGCTGGGTGAGCGTCACGCCGGTGGGCGCCGCGACGTCCTGTGCGGTGTAGGTGACGCTCAGGGTGACCGCCTGCCCGGCACCCACCGTGCTGCTCAGCGGCGTGCTCGCCGTGTAGGCAAAGCCGCCCTGGGTCAGGGTGCCCGCCAGGGTGTAGCGCCCGGGCTTCAGGTGCCCGAGGTGCGTGCCGCTGCTCACCGGGATGAGGGTGCCGTCCGGAGCCTCCAGGTTCAGCGTGGCCCCCTGCGGCAGCCCCTGCAGATCGAGGTCGAGCGCGCCGGTGGTCGCCTGATAGCTGACGTCCGCGCGGGCCACCTGACCGGCAGTGACCCTCAGCGGGGCGGGCACTGTGGCCGCGTAGTCGTAGTCCCCGGCGGTGACGGGCGCGGCGGCAAGGGTGTAGTTGCCGGGCTTCAGGTGTGGCAGGGGGACGCCACTCGTGAAGGGCAGGCCTGAGCCATCCGGGGCGCTGAGCGTCACGGCTGGCGTCACGCCCTGGGGGGTGGTGACGGTGGCGTTCAGTTGCCCGTCCACGGCGGCGTAGGCTCTGGTCGCGTGAGCGGTCTGCCCGGCGGTGAGGGTGACGGGCACGTTCAGCGCCTGGTAGGTGAAGCCGCCCGCGTCCACATCCGCGCCGAGCAGGGTGTACTCGCCGGGCTTCAGGCCGCTCAGGTGCCCGCCTTCGGGCACGGGGAGGGTCGCGCCCGCGGCGTCACGCAGGGTGAGGGCCGCGCTGCTCCCGCTGGGCAGGCCGGTCGTTCCCACGTCGAGCTGCGCGGTGCGCACCCCGTAGGCGGCGGTAAAGGGAACCGTCTGTCCGGCGGCGACCGTGAGGGTGACGGGCGTGGTGCTCGGTGCGTAGTCGAAGCCGTCCACCGTGACGGTGTTCGCGGTGAGGGTGTACTCGCCGGGCGCGAGGTGGTCGAGGGTGACGTCGCCGGTGGCGGTGAAGGCGCGGGTGAAGCCGCCGGGGCCGCTGAGGGTCACGTCGGGCGTCACGCCGGGTTCGCTGAGGACACTGACGGTGGCGCGCGCGTCGATCGCGGCGAAGGTGAGTTTGGGCGTGCTGGTGATGCCCACTTCCACCGTGAAGGGGACGTCCGCGGCGTGGTACGTGAACCCCCCGGCCGAGACATCTGCCGCCTTGAGGGTGTACGTGCCGGGCACCAGGTCACGCACGATGAGATCACTGGGAATGCGGTAGCCGCCACCGCGGGCGTTGACGAGGCGCAGGGTAGGGCGCACTCCGTCGGGGAGCCCCGCGAAGGCCAGTTGCGCGACGCCGCTGAGGGTGACGGTGCCGCCCAGCGCGGTCTGCCCGGCGACGACGGTGAAGGTGCTGGTCTGCCCGCTGGGCCCGGTGACGGTGTACTCGCCCGGCTGGAGGTTCGTGAGGGTGTAGGTGCCGCTCTCGGTAATCGTTTTCGTGTACCCGCCGGGGCCGGTGACGACGGTCGCAGTGAGCGCCTGCGCCTGGAGAGCCCCCTCGGGCGAGGCGAGGTCGTCATTCGTCACCGTGATGGTGAGCGCGCCGGTGATGGGCACGTACGTGACGTTCAGCTTCGGGGTTTCGCCCGCTTTCACGGTGAGGGTGCTGTCCGGCGCGGCGTAGGTGTAGGGGCCGCTCTCGTACGGCGGGGCGGTGACGGTGTAGGTGCCGGGGGGCAGGGTGAGGTCCGCGCCTGTGCTGGGGACGGTGTAGGTCTTCCCGTCCTCAGCGGTGAGGGTGACGGTAGGGGTGCCGCCCGCGGGCGCGCTGACGTCGATGTGGGTGACGGCGGCAGTGGGCGGGGTGGCGCCGCCGGGGCCGAGGGCACCGCTGCCGGGAGCGACCTGGCCGCAGGCGGAGAGCAGCAGGCCCGCGGTGAGGGTGAGCAGGAGGGGCGCGCGCTTCATCGGGTGGCCTCCGGAAGGGTGAAGGTGAGACCGGTGCTCCAGCCGAGGCCAGCGCGAGTGGCCTGGCCCTCAAAGGTGACGCCGATCGGCTGGCCGGGCAGGTTGAGGGTCACGCCCGCGCGGGCGAGCCAGGTGAGGTCCAGGCCGCCGTTCTGGTAGGCGAGGCCGCCGAGGCCCGCCCCGGCGTAGGGGGTCAGCCCCACCCCAGCCAGGTTCAGGGGTTGGCTGGGGCTCAGCAGCAGGGTGGTGGACGGCACCGGCACCAGACCACCACCGCCCACAGGCAACGTGACGTCGAAGCGGGCGCTGAGGTTCAGCGCTGGGGTGAGTTCCTCGAACGGCACCGTGACAGTGAGGGGGACGGGCCGCACACCGGCCGCGGCCGGGTGGGCCTGCACGCCCAGGGTCACGGGGGCAGCGTGAGCGCTGGCGGTGAGAGCAGTAAGCAGAGCGAGGGGAAGGGAATAGCGCATGGATTTCTCTTGTGCCCAGTGGCAGGAAAGTGACGGCGCGCCTTTGCCAAAGGTTTGCTCAAGGGCAGCGTAGGATTCCCCCCTTGACTGTTTTCTTTCACCGATGGTCGTTAGCTCTGCGTCATGAGCAGATGGCCCGTGAGAACGGTCTTTTTCCCACTGCGACTCCTCGCCTTGCCCTGCGAGCGGCCCCTCCCCCTTCCAGGTCACTTTCTCTGGCATAGGCGAGTCCCGCGGGCACCCTTGCTCTTTCTTCGCCTGATGGCGCTTCTCAGGGCGCTGGGTCGCCGATGACCGTTCTGGTCTCCTCCAGCACCCGCAGGCCTCACGCAGCTCCACTCCGCCTCACTAAAGCGGAAAGACTTTCCGCACAGGATGATGCCGGGACTGCGCGCCCTTTCCGCTGGCGTGGTCCTCGAACACCCGGTCCACCGGCACACCCTCGAGCTGCCGTGCGGGGTTCTGCCCGGCGCTGCTCACCCGCACGTACCCCACCCGCTGCCCCCGCGCCGCCCGTCTTGCCCGCCAGGGTGTCAGGGTAAGACCTGGACCTGGCCGGACAGGTGTCCAGGAAAGGCGAGAACGACCCCAGATGGACATGAAATGGGCCGGGCGCGGGCGTCCGGCTGGGGTGTACCCGAAGTGGACATCAGAGATGAGACACGTGAAGCAGGAGCAGCAGGCCGGGACTGGCATTCCTAGCCCTCTGCTCCTGCCCCTGTTTCAGTTGAGCCTTACCTTTGCGGACTTCACGGGCGTTGCCTCAGAAGTCTTGGGCTGTCCTATAGAGCAGCGGGTGATCTCCGACGACTTCAGCGCCGGGCTCGTGGGCCGGGGGGCACCAGCAGGCGCGGTGAACATGATGCGTGGCCTGTACAGGGCGAGCCACGCGGGTGGGTTCGCCAGGGTCAACCCGCGGCTTGAACAGTGGATGGACCGTCCCGCCATGCCTGTTCATGAGGGGTCTGCTGGTCTTGCCTGCCATATGCACCCTCCAAGCGCACAGCGGGCTAAGCTCACCTCACGCCCCACGAATCCAATCCATGAGGAGTGACCTATGACGTCCCTGCCCCTCGCCGAGACCCTCCTGCTCCGCCAGCCTGCCCTGAGTGCCGACCACCTCGCGTTCGTGTATGCCGGGGATCTCTGGATCACGGACCATGATGGTGGAAACATCCGCCGCCTCACCGCCACACCCGGCCACAAGCAGACCCCGCACTTCTCGCCGGATGGGCGCTTCCTGGCCTTCAGTGGCCACGACGATGGTTCGGCCAGCGTCTACATCGTGCCGGTCGAGGGCGGCACGCCCCGGCGCCTCACGTTCCACCCGGGTGACGACCTCATACGCGGGTGGACGCCGGACGGCCAGGTCCTGTTCGCCTCCGCCCGTGAGACCATCGCCGCCCGCGTGCGCCGCCTCTACACCCTCCCCCTGGAGGGCGGGCATCCCACGGCCCTGCCCATGCCGATGGCGGAGCGAGGTGCCTTCTCGCCTGACGGGCGCCGCCTCGCCTACACGCCGTTCGGCGAACCCTTCTGGTCCTGGAAAAGGTACCGGGGCGGCATGACCGTGCCGGTCCGCCTGCTCGACCTGGCCACCCTCGACGAGGTCGAGGTGCCGCACGAGAATGCCACCGACACTTTCCCTTGCTGGTTGGGGGACGCCCTGTACTTCCTCTCGGACCGCCGCGGCACCGTGAACGTCTGGCGGCACGTGCCTGGGACTGGCGATGCCCAGCAGGTCACCTTCCACGACGACTTCGACGTGCGCTCGCTCACCTCCGGCGCGGGTCGCCTCGCCTACGAGCAGGGCGGGCGCGTGCATCTCCTCACCCCCGGCGAGGCCCCCGAGGCGCTGAGGATCACGGTCTCCGCTGACCTCCCGAACACCCGCCCGCGCTATGTGAAGGTTGCGCCGCACGTCACCGCGTTCAACCTGTCGCCCACCGGCGCCCGGGCCGTGTTCGCCGCCCGCGGCGAGATCGTGACCGTGCCCAGCGGGAAGGGCGACCCGCGCAACCTCACGAACACGCCCGGCGCCTGCGAGCGTGATCCCGCGTGGTCGCCGGACGGGCAATCGGTCGCCTACCTCTCCGACGCGAGCGGCGAGTACCGGCTCGTCGTCGCCGACCAGAAGGGCGACGTGCGCCGCACCTACACGCTCGGCGACTCGCCGTCGTTCTACTACAGCCCGCTCTGGTCACCGGACGGGACGCGTGTCGCCTACACGGACAAGGCCCTGAACCTCTCGTATCTCGTCCTGGAGACGGGCGAGGTCGTGCGGGTGGACACCGACACCTACGACCACCCGCTGCGCAGCCTAGACCCGGCCTGGTCGCCGGACGGGCAGTGGCTCACGTACACCAAGCGGCTGCCGAACCACCTGAGGGCCGTGTTTGTCCACGAAGTCTCGCGTGGCGAGTCGTGGCAGGTCACCGACGGCATGAGTGACGCCATCAGTGCCCGTTTCAGCCGTGACGGGCGCCTGCTGTATTTCGCGGCGAGCGTCAACTACGGGCTCAACACCGGCTGGCTCGACATGTCCTCCTACGAGCGGCCCGTCACGCGTAGCCTGTACGTCGCCGTGCTGCGGCGCGATGACCCCTCGCCCCTCGCGCCGCGGAGTGACGAGGAACCCGAGACCCGGCAGCCGGAAGCCACCTCCAACGAGACCCGTCCGCTCGAGTCCGTCCGCATCGACCTCGACGGGCTCGGACAGCGCATCGTCGCCCTGCCCGTCCCGCCCGGCGAGTACTCGCGCCTGGAGACGGCCGAGGACCGCCTGTTCTACCTGGAGCGCGACCCCACGGCCCTGGTGAACCCGGAGCAGGAAACCGAGCTGCACGTCCTGCGCGCCTGGGACACCACGAAGCGCGAGGTGCGCGAGTTCATGCCGAAGGTGAGCGACTACCGCGTCAGCGCCGACGGGAAAAAGCTGCTGTATGCCAGCGGGCCGCCCGCCACCTACGCCGTCGTGGACGTGGCCGAACCGCCGAAGCCCGAGGACGGCCGCCTTGACCTCGACCGTGCCGAAGTGCGCGTCGAGCCGCGCGCGGAGTGGGCGCAGATCTTCGCAGAGGCCGTGCGCATCCACCGCGACTTCTTCTACGACCCGGAGATGCACGGCCTCGACTGGGCGGCGGTGGCCGAACGTTACCGCGCGTTCCTGCCACACGTCGCGCACCGCGAGGACCTCAACTTCCTGCTCGCGGAGCTGTCGGGCGAACTCGTCGTGGGCCACGCCTACGTCGCGGGTGGCGACGTGCCGCGCGGGGAGAACCGGCGGGTCGGCCTGCTCGGCGCCGACTACGAGGTCGAAGGCGGCCGCTACCGCTTCCGGCGCATCCTCAGCGGCCTGAACTGGAACCCGGACCTGCGCGCGCCCCTTACGGAGCCCGGCGTCAACGTTCGTGAGGGCGAGTACCTCCTCGCCGTGAACGGGCGGCCGCTGCGCGCGCCCGACAACATCTACGCCCTCTTCGAGCAGACCGCCGACCGCGTGACCGAGCTGCGGGTGAGCCCGACCCCGGACGACGCCGACGCCCGTACCGTCACCGTGCGGCCCATCGACGACGAGCGCCGGCTGCGGCTGCGCGCCTGGATCGAGGCGAACCGCCGCCGCGTGGACGAGCTCTCCGGCGGGCGCGTCGCGTACGTCTACCTGGCCGACACCGCCCGCGCCGGGTACGAGGCGTTCAACCGCTACTACTTCTCGCAGCTTGACCGGCAAGGGGTGGTGCTTGACGAACGCTTCAACGGCGGAGGCTCGGTCGCGGACTACGTGGTGGACCTGCTCGACCGTCCCCTGCTGAGCTACTGGGCGACGCGCGAGGGGGGCACCTTTGCCTCGCCCAATGCCTCGATCTTCGGACCAAAGGCCATGGTCATCAATGAACTCGCGGGCTCCGGCGGGGACGCCCTGCCGCACTTCTTCCGTCGGCGTGGGCTGGGCACCATCGTCGGGAAGCGTACCTGGGGCGGACTGATCGGCATCTACGACTACCCACCCCTGATCGACGGCGGGACGTTCACCTCGCCGCGTCTCGCCATCTTCAGCTCGGAAGGTGAGTGGGAGGTCGAGAACGTGGGGGTCGCGCCCGATGTCGAGGTCGACCTCACGACGAAGCTCGCGGTGGAGGGACGCGACCCCCAGCTGGAGCGCGCGGTGGAACTGGTCCTGGCGGAACTGGAGGTGAACCCGCCGCGGGTGGTGCCGCGCCCCGCGCCCGACCCGCGGGCTGTCCAGGAGAGCGCGGCCCGGAAGGAGCGGACGCAGAGCGTGTGACCTTCGTCCGGCGAGCTGGAGAAGACCTGCTCCCGCGCATAGGCGGGCACGTTTACATGTTCCATGGCCCTGTGGGCCCGATACTTGCGGGGCCCGGCTCACAAGGGGAGGGCCTGGACCTCACCGAGCGGGTGACAGGAAGAAGCCCAACCGAACCGGCTGGACGCAAAACGTGCCTTATACGGGAGCCCGGCCGAAGTCTGCCTGAGCCGGACAGAAAGAACGCTGCAAAAGGGCTTCGCAAGGTGACGCTTGGCGTGTGGCCGCAGCAAGCTTCCCAGAGTGCAGGCCGTTGTTTTCCCCAACGCGAGCAGGTGTGGTGGCCGCGGCCGAGATCCCAGAGCGTACGTGCTCATAGACCCCAACCAGACATTCCCGGAGGCTCACGTGCAGCAGACGACCCACCTCGGCAAACGGCGCAAGATCATCGACGGCCTTGAGAAGGTTACGGGAAATGCCCGCTACACGGCCGACCTCGCCCTTCCGGGCATGGTACACGCCCGTCCGGTCCTCTCGCCCTACCCGCACGCGCGTGTACGCGCAATCGACGCGAGTGCCGCCCTCGCCCTGCCCGGCGTGATCGCCGTGCTGACCGGGCATGACCTCAACGGGGGGCGCGTCGCCCACTCGCGCCCGAGCCTGGTCCTCGCGCTGGACGAGGCCGTCTTTGCCGGACAGCCTGTCGCGGTCGTGGTCGCCATGAGTGAGGCCAGGGCGCAGGACGGCGCTGGGCTCCTCGAGATCGACTACGAGGAGCTGGAGAGCGTCGAGGACGCGGCGCAGGCCCTGCAGGACGAACTGCTGGTGTGGCCGCAGGGGGTCCCCGGCGCTGAGACGAGCCAGGTGAGCCTCCACGGCGGGGAGGCCGGGGAACAGGGGAGCGAGGACCCCTCCAACGTCAACGAGCGCCGGGTCTTCGAGCGGGGCGACGCCCGCGCCGCCCTGGAAGGCGCCCACGTCGTGATCGACCACAGCTACACGAACGCCGGGGTGCATCAGGCGTACCTCGAACCGCACGCGGTGGTGGCGCGACCCGGCGCGCGGCCGGGCGAGGTCACGGTCTACACAAGCACCCAGGGTCAGTACGTCGTCCGCAGCGAGGTGGCGGGCGCCCTCGGGCTGCGTGAGCGCGACGTCCATGTCGAGCCCATGACGGTCGGCGGCGGCTTCGGCGCGAAGTACGGCATCCTCGACGCGCTCGTGGCGGCCGTCGCGCTGCATGTGCGGCGCCCCGTCCGCATGGTGCTCTCGCGCTCCGAGGACATGCTCACTACCACACCTGCGCCCGCCATGACTATCCGTGTACGCCTAGGCGCCGATGCCAGCGGCCGGATCGTCGGACTCGACGTACATGCCGTGATCGAGAACGGCGTCTTCCCCTACGGACACGCCGGGATCATCGCCACCGTCATCGGCGGCATGTACCGCTGCGAGAACGTCCGCATCGAGACGCTGGAGGTGCTGCTGAACCGCGCCCCGGTCGGGGCGTACCGCGCGCCCGGCGTGCCGCAGGCGCTCTTCGCGCTCGAATCGAACATCGACGAACTGGCGTGCGCCCTCGGGCAGGACCCACTCGAACTGCGCCTCCTCAACGCCGCCGAGGACGGTGACCCGACCGGCACCGGCCGCCCCTGGCCGGACATCGGCCTCAAGGCCTGCCTGGAGCGGGCACGCGAGCACCCGATCTGGCAGTCCCGCGGTCAGCGCCCCCACGAGGGCGTGGGTCTGGCGGTGGGCGGGTGGCCGGGCGGCTTCTCGCCAGCGGGCGCGATCTGCCGGGTGGACCCGGACGGCACGGTGCGCCTGCATGTCGGCAGCGTGGATATCAGCGGCGTGCACAGCTCGATGGTCCTGATCGCCGCCGAGACGCTCGGCGTGGACCCGGACACGGTCGAAATCGTGCAGGGCACGACCGACAGCGGGCCGTACGCACCTGCCTCGGGCGGATCGCAGGTCACGATCAGCCTCTCGGGGGCGGTGCTGGAGGCGAGCACGCAGGTGCGCGACCAGCTGCTCGATCTGGCCGCCGCGCACTTCGAGTCACACCGAGAGGATGTCGAACTTGCCGAAGGTCAGGCCCGCGTCAGGGGCGTGCCGGGACAGTCAATCACGCTCGGGCAGCTCGCGCAGCTGGGTCAACGCCTTCCCGGAGGTCCCGGCCCGGTCGTGGCCGAGGGCCGCGCCGCCATCAAGGGGGGCGCGCCGGGCTTCACGGCGCAGCTCGTGCGCGTACAGGTCGACCCGGACACCGGCCTCGTCACGCCGCTCGAGGTCGTCACGATTCAGGACGTCGGCTTCGCGCTCAACCCCCTGCTCGTCGAGGGCCAAGTGCAGGGTGGCACTGCGCAGGGCCTGAGCATGGGCCTGTACGAGGGCCTGCATTACTCGAGCGGCACCCTCGTCAGCGCGAACTTCCTCGAATACGCCTTTCCCCGCGCCACCGATCTGCCACCCATCGAGGCAGTCCTCGTCGAGCGCGCCTCCAAGCACGGCCCGTTTGGGGCACGCATCGTCGGGGAGCCCCCGATCACGGCGGGAGCGGCCGCCGTTGCGAACGCGATTCGCGACGCGGTCGGCGTGCGGGTGACCGCGTCGCCGATTACGTCCGAAGCCCTGTGGCGGCTCATGCAGGTCCAGAAGACGGGCCTGAGTGAAGGGCACCTCTGATCAGCTGCCAGGGCCGAGACAAAGTCGCCCTGTCACCATCCGCACCTCGGCTACTGACGGAGCACAGGCCACCGGGCATAGGCCGTCATCAACGACCGAGCATAAGGTGAACCGCTGCTGCCCTTATACCCCTTGGTGCAGTAGCGGGTGCAAAACGGTTCGAGACGCTGCCGCACGATTCCACTTCTTATCTTGCCGATGGACCGGCGAACCGCGCTGAGACGTATTGGAGGCCGATTCTGCCGGGGCACAGAAAAGGGCAGTCACAGCAGACGGCTTTATTCGCAATGACGAGGTCAGGGGTTCGATCCCCCTCGACTCCACCAAAAAAAGCCCGCACTTCGGTGCGGGTTTTTTGCGTTTGGGTGTGGCGGACCCGGGCCTCACCCTGCGCCGTGGTTGAACGTGGCCGTGCAGCCCCCGTCGACCGTGACAATGGAGCCCGTCATGAAGGAGCTGGCGTCTGACGCAAGGAACAGGACGGCGCGGGCGATCTCGTCCGCGTGGGCCTGGCGCCCGAGGGGCTGCAACGCGGCGTTCGCCTCGCGCCGCGCCTGGGCCGCCTCCCGCTGGGCCGGGGGAAGGCTGGCGCGGCGGCCCCCCATGTCGGTGTCCACGTACCCGGGGCAGACGGCGTTCACCCGCACGCCCCGCCCGCCGTAATCGACGGCGAGCTGGCGGGTGAGGTTCACCACCCCTCCCTTGGAGGCGCAGTACGCGGGGGCGAGGGGCGCGCCGATCAGGCCGTACGTCGAGGCGACGTTCACGATCACGCCCGCCCCATTCGCCAGCAGGTGCGGCAGCGCGTATTTCGCGCAGAGGAAGGGGCCGCGCAGATTCACCGCGATCACCCGGTCCCAGTCCTCGACATCGAGGTCGTGGGCGGGGACGGCACTCCCCGCGATCCCCGCATTGTTCACCAGCACGTCGAGGCGGCCGAAGTGCCGCACGGCCTCGTCCATCAGGTGACGGACCTGTTCGGGATCCGAGACGTCGCAGGGCACGAACAGCGCCTCCCCGCCCCGGGCGATCACATCCCGCGCCGTTCCCTCGCCCTCCCCGGTGTTGACATCCGCCAGGACGAGGCGGGCGCCCTCCGCCCCCGCGAGCCGCGCGATGGAGCGCCCGATGCCGGTGGCCGCCCCCGTGACGATCGTCACCCGGCCGCGCAGGTTTGAATGGCCGGAGCCCGTGTCAGGTTCGCTCATATCGCCCTCCCTGCGGGCCACTTCACCGGAGGCGTGTGGTTCGCGGGGTTACACACCTCCCGGCCTCCTCAACACTGCCGGGTACTCGGGCTGGGACCGCAGCGGGGTGAGGGCGGGGAAATTCAGCGGGAAGGTGAGGGTCCGCCCCGCGAGGGTCAGGATGACTCCGGTAGGGGCGCGGTGGGCCGCCGCCTTCACGCCGGGCAGGCCGGTGAGCGCGGCCAGCGGCACGAACGGGATGCGGCCCACATAGCGCACCGGGACCGGGCGAACAGGGGCCGCGGCAGCCTGCCCCGGAAGCGCCAGGGTCGCCGTGCGGGGCGTGAGGAGCCGGATGGGCGTGCCCAGCGCCCCGGCGGCCTCCCGGAGCGGCAGGTAGACCCGGCCGTCGAGGGTCCGCGCCCCCTGCCCGGCCGCCTGCGCGTATTGCTCGGGCGTGCGGGTGGGAGCGGTCGGGGTGACCGGGGTGGTCGTTGTAGGTGGCTGTGGCGCCGGAGTCTGCGTTGCTGGAGTCTGAGCCACCGGGGGTCGGGAAGGGGCCGGGGCGGGCGTGGTCGGCGCGGGCCTGGAGGGAGGCGTGGCCGGACGCCCCGCGAGGACGGCGGTCGCCGCGGCCTTCCTCGCCGCTGCCCGGGCCTGGGCCTCCTGCGCCGTCAGCGTGTGACCCCAGCCGCTGGGCACGCCCCGGAAGGTGGTCCAGGGGCCGTCGGCCAGGGGCGGCTGCTTCTGAACGGCGCTCAGACCGCCCCCCTCGGTGGTGAAATACAGGACGCCCTGGTCACTCACGGTCACGTTCGTGTCGATCTTCTTGCCCGCGGCGATCTTCCACAGGCTTTGCCCCGCCCGGCCGATGGCGTGAACGGTGCCACTCAGGTCGGGCACGACCACGCTGCCGTCCGCAAGTTCGGCCGCCGCCGCCGCGACGGGGGCGCCCGCGTCGTACGTCCACTCGTCCTCACCGGTGGTGTTGATCGCGTAGACCTTGCCGTCGTAGCTGCCCACCACGACGAGGTCCCCGCTCGTGACAATGGGGCTGGCGTTCACGAAGAGGCCCGTGCCGCGGACCCAGCGTCCCTTGCCGTCGGGAGAGACCGAGTAGATGCGGCGGTCGCTGGAGCCGAAGTAGATGTTGCCCTGGCGGTCGAGCGCCGGGCTGCTGAACACCAGCGACCCCGCGCGAAAGGCCCACTTCTGCCTGCCGTCCGGTGTGAGCGCGTGCAACTGGTTGTCCTGGGCACCGAAATAAATCGTGCCGTCGGCGGCGACGGCGGGGCTGCTGAACACGGGGGCGCCGACCTTGTAGGTCCACAGCACCTGCCCCCCCGGACCCAGCGCGTACACGCTCCCCCCGGCCGTGGCGACGATCACGCTGCCATCGGTACGCAGGGCGGGGCTGGCGAACAGGTCACCATCGAGCTTGGTCTTCCAGAGCAGCTTGCCCGAGGCGTCCAGGGCATACACGTTGTCGTCGTAGGAGGCGGCGATCACCGTGCCCTGTGGGGTCACGATGGGGTGGGCGCGGCCGATGTCGCCGGTCGCGTAGTTCCATTTCTCGACGCCGCGGGCGTCGGTCCGGTGGACCCGGGTGTCGGATCCCACGAAGAACAGATCACCGTTGTCGGCGACCGCTACGGTTGAGAGAACCTTCAGGTCCTTGAACCAGGCGACCTGTGGGGAGGGCTGGGCCTGCGCGGCAGAAAGGGCGGTGGGCACAAGAGCAAGTGAGAGAGCGAGGATTTTCCTCATGTGAAGGTAAGCTCCTTTACAGTCCCTTTAGTGGGTGTGGGGGCACATGGACGGGTGCCAGGGTAGCGTCCTAAGATGCATTTCGTTATGAAAAAGATTCTCATGCTGACCGCGTTCGCGCTCGCTGGCCTCGCCGCCGCGCAGACCTCCACCGACACCAGCACGACACAAACGACCGACACCACGCAGACCCAGACCACGGACACCACCCAGCAGAGCACCGACACCACGACGCAGACGACCGACACGAGCACCACGACCACCGACACCAGCACCGCGGGCACGGCCACCCAGGGCACCACCGACCCCTCGACCCTGAGCGCCGCCGACAACTTCACGCGCGCCCAGGAGTTCGCCGTGCAGGCCGACGTCGCCTACCCCGTGCCCTTCTACGACCGCACGCTGTGGAAGGCCGCCGTGGACTCGGCCTACTTCGCCGCGCAGCAGGAGGCGGGCAACCGCAACTACCAGTCCTACCTGGCGCAGCTCTACACCAAGACCCAGTGGTGGATCAACGCCTACAACGCCTGGAACCGCCTAGGCGACCTGAGTGACCAGGAGAAGCAGTACGCCTCCCTCAGCGCCGCCAAGCTCGCCTACATCGCCCTCCAGCGCGGCGACCGTACGGCTGCCCTCGCCTACGTGCAGAAGGGCCAGAGCTGGGCCGACAGCGCCAGCCTGCAGGCCATCCAGAAGCGCCTTCAGTAAGGAAAGCGGCCCGCGGCGCGCCCTCCTCAGCGGGGGCGCGTTTCTCATGTGGGCCTTTAGACTCGGGCCATGCGCGTTCTCGTCCTCTCCGACACCCACGGCCTGCTGCGCCCCGAGGTCCTGACGCTGGCCGCGGAGGCGGACGCCCTGCTGCACGCGGGCGACGTGGGCAAGCCCGAGGTGCTGGGTGCCCTGCGCGCGGCCACGTCCGGCCCGGCCTACGCGGTGCGGGGCAACGTGGACCGAACGCCGCCCCTCTCCGCACTCCCGGAAACCCTGCTGGTCGAGTTGGAGGGGGTGTGGGTCTACCTCCTGCATGACCTCCACGACCTCGACCTGCAACCGGAGGAGGCAGGCATACAGGTGGTCATCAGCGGACATACCCACGCCCCGAGGCTGGAGCAGCGCGGAGGCGTGACTTTCCTGAACCCCGGCTCGGTGGGGCCGCGCCGCTTTCGGCTGCCGGTGGCCTGTGCTTGGCTGTATCTGGAGGGCGGCGGGGTGCGCGTCGAACCGGTGACGCTGCTCTCCTGAGGGCGGGCTCCCGGAGCAGTGCTAGCCTGCCCCAATGACCGCCCCCGCCCCCGCCCTGTCCCGCGTTCACGGCACATTGCACGCCCTTCAGGTGCCCATCCCCTACCCCATGAAGACCGTGACGGTGCTGATCGACATGGGCGGTCCCGTCACCCTGATCGACGCGGCGCTCGATACCCCTGAGGCGCGGCAGGCCATCGAGGACGGGCTCGCGGCGCTGGGCCTTCATTGGCCGGACGTGGAGCGGGTCATCATCACGCACCACCATCCCGACCACTACGGGCTGGCGGGCGTGGTGGAGGAGCGTAGCGGCGCGGCGGTGCAGATGCTCGACGTGGAGATCGGGCGCGGCGAGCGCTACTGGCACATGTGGGAGGAGTGGCTGCCCGGCCATGTCAAGCACATGCGCGACCACGGCCTGCCCCTGGAGCTGCTGGAGACGCTGGAGGGCGAGAGCCGCCGCACCCGCGCCCGGGTCCAGCCCGCCACCCGGGTCCAGCCCCTGCGCGAGGGACAGACCGTCCCACTGGCGGGCGGCGAGTGGGAGGTGCTGTGGCTCCCCGGCCACGCCGACGGGCACCTGGGCCTCTGGAATGAAGCGGAAAGCCTGCTGATCGCCGGGGACGCCATCCTGCCGCGCATCAGCCCGAACATCGGCCTGTATGCCTACACCCGGCCCGATCCCCTGGGCGACTATCTCCAGACGCTCGGGAAGCTGGAGGCACTGAACCCCGCCCGCGCCGTCGTGGGGCACCACGGTCCCGTGATGGACGGCGTGCAGGCCCGTGCCCGGCAACTACGGGGCCACCACCACGAGCGGCTGGATTTCATCCGGGCGGAGGCGGGCCGCGAGCCGCGCAGCGCCTACGCCCTGTCGCTCGCCATGTTCCCGCGCGACCTCAACACCGCCGGGCGCCGCTTCGCCCTGGCCGAGACGCTGGCGCACGCCGAACACCTGCGCCTGCTGGGGCAGCTCGCGCGAACCTGGCAGGGGGAGGCGTGGGTGTATCACGGGTGAGTCTTCCCCCCGTCAAATGACGCCCAGCCGCCGTTTGGGCGCGGTCCCCGCTCTATACTCGCCCCCATGACGGCCTCGCGGATGGAACTTCAGCGCATCATGCGCGCCCTGGAGGAAAGCGGAATGACCGTCGAAGCGGTGGAGGACGGCGCCCTGGTGCGGAACGGCGAGAGCCGGGTGGCGCTCTTCGCCGACCCCGATCCCCAGGGCGGCGTGATCGTGCGCCTTCACCTCGACCTCGACCTGTACGTCGAGGAGGACGCCCTGCCCGACATCCTGATGGGCATGAACCTGCTCAACCAGGGCCTGGACTACGGCGCCCTGAACCTCGACCCCGTGGAGGACGAGGACGCCGAGGAGGACGCCCCCCTGACCTTCGCGGTGCTGGGCCGCGCCGTGCTGTGGCTGCGCGACCTGGGGGCGGGCGAGTTGGAGCGGCTGCGCGAACACCTGCGCCGCTTCGAGGGCGAGGTGACCGAGGCAGTGGAGCGCACCCTGCATGGCAGCAAGGGCATGAGCGCGTAGGGAAACTCGCCGGGGAGAGGGCCGGGGCCTATGCACCCCGGCCTTCAGCCTGCTGACCCTCCCGACGAACGCGCGGAGGCCCGAACGCCGAGGGCCATGAAGACAGCGGCCAGCACCGCGGCGAGCAGGGCATACCCCAGCCACTCCCCCCGACCGGCCGCCACCCAGCCCCAGGTCCAGGGCACCAGGGGCCAGAGCCGCTCGCCCAGCCCCGTGCCGCCCAGCAGGGCGGCAAGCAGGGTGCCGATGACCCCGACTCCCATGCTCGGACCCCCGCCGAAACGCACGGCCAGCCACAGGTGCAGGGCGAGCAGGCAGGCCAGGAGAGCCCCATTCAGGACGAGCAGGCGGGCAATGGGCGCGGCGGGAACCCCCAGCGCCCGGCACGCGAGGGCGAGCAGCAGCGTGCTTGCGAACGCCAGCAGCCAGCCCAGCGTCCCCTTGGCCGCCTGGAGCCGCAGTGGTGGAATCCCCCGCCCCCGCAGAGCCCGCCACGCCCCTTCCTCCCACGCCCAGGTCTGGACGGCGACCAGGGCTGCCCCGAAGGGCACCACGAGGAGCGTCCAGCCTTCCAGGGCGCCGAGTGCGGCGTGACGCCACGCGGCGAGCAGGGCGGCCAGGAGAGGACCGCCGAGCGCCAGCAGGGGCAGGGGCGAGCCGCGCCACTTCACGAATTCGGCGCCGAGGGCCGAGGGGCGGGCGGCCCGACCAGCGTCCACACGCCCCCGCCCAGCCTCGCGGGAACGCCTTGCTGGCCGCTGGCCCGGCAGGGTCCGCCCCGCCCACGTCACCAGCAGCGGGGTTGCCACCAGCGCCAGGGTCACGAGCGGCCACAGGGGCAGCGCCCACCACGCGCTGCCCGCCTCCAGGGGAATACCGTTGGCGTGCGTTCCGATCAGCGGCAGGGTGGCCCGCACCCCCCACGCTGCCGGGTTGAAGAGCCAGCGGGGACCCTCGGCCATGACGGTGCCGCTGATCGCCAGGACGAAGGCCGCCGCCAGGGTCAGGGGCAGACCCGCCCGCCGTGCGAGGCCGTCGAGAAGGGCCAGCAGCGGCAGGCTGCACGCCCACAAGGCGAGCGCCGCCGTCAGCAATCGCCCGAGGGGAGGCGGGCCGGGCAGGTGGGCCGCCAGCCCGAACGGCAGGCAGACCAGCAGCGCGGTGAGGTGCATCGCCAGCGCCAGCCCCGCCATGACTGCGAAGGTGGCGAGGTGCTGGCGCTGCGGCGGGATGGCGCGCCACCACGTTCCCCCGCCCCGCGCCCGGGCCTCACGGCGGGCGGTCAGGGCGGCCAGGAGCGCCAGGGCCAGCGGACCCAGGAAGACCACCCAGAGGTTGTGCCAGGCCGTCACGCCTGCCCAGGTCCGCAGGGCATCCGGGCTGAGCAGGAACAGCACACCCTGGAGGCCGCCCGCCAGCAGGGCGAAGACGGGCACCTGGGCCGCCGCGCTTCCCCGCGACCGCCTCACCTCGGCACCGAGCAGGGCCGCCACGGGTGCCCTCATGCCCGCATCCCCGAGGTGAGGCGCAGGTAGGCCCCCTCCAGGTCACCGTCCGGGGCGAGGCCGGACAGCGGCCCCTGGTAGCACAGGGTGCCGCGCGCCATCACCCCCACATCGTCCGCCAGGTGCAGGACCTCGCCGAGGAGGTGGCTGGACACCAGGACGGTGCGGCCGGACGCCGCGTAGGCGCGCAGCAGCGCCCGCAGCTCCCGGATACCCTCGGGGTCCAGGCCGTTTTGCGGCTCGTCGAGGAGCAGCACGTCGGGCTCGGTGAGCAGGGCGATTCCCAGCGCCAGCCGCGCCCGCATCCCCATGCTGAACTGCCCGGCCCGCCTGCGCCCCGTGTCCGCGAGGCCGACGCGCGCCAGCACCCCGGGGATGCGGGCGGCGGGCAGGCCCAGCAGCCGGGTATGGACCTCCAGGTTCCCGGCCGCATCCAGGTGATCGTAGAGCGCGGGCCCGTCAATGCTCGCCCCGACGCGGGCGAGGTGGGCGGGCCGCCACGACTCCCGGAACAGGAAGATCCGCCCGGCGCTGGGGCGGATCAGGCCGAGCAGCATCCGCAGGGTGGTGCTCTTGCCCGCCCCGTTCGGACCCAGCAGGACGTACACCCGGCCCGCCCGCACCCGCAGGTTCAGGTTCTGAACGGCAGGGATCCCCCGGTAGAGGCGGCTCAGGCCCTCGGTGCGGATCAAGGCCGCCTCGTGAACATCGGGAGACTCGGGCAGGGTCAGCGTCATGCCGAGACTGTAGAAGCTGCACATTGTGGCCTCATCCCACCAAAGTTGTCGGCGGAAAAGAAAAGTTGTGTGCGGGTTCCTAACACTCCGCGCCGGGGCGGGAGTACCCTCCGGCCACCCTTCCTCGTGTCGGTGCCGCGTTTGCCCGCCCCCATCCACCCGAACAGGAGGACCCCATGCCGACCCGTTCCCGTCCGGCCCGCCGCCCCAATCCCGCCCACTTCACCCTGAACAGCCGGGGCCGGGTGTACGGCGTGTTCGTCTCGCTGGAGGACGTGCAGGAGTGTACGTCCCGGCTGCTCGACCTCGGGCTGAGGGACCAGGCCGTGCAGCTCATCATGGGCGACGAGGGTCAGCAGGCCCTGGACGTCGAGGGCCACGGGCTGTGGGGGCGTTTCCTGCGGCTGATGCAGGGCATGACCGACGAGCGGCCCCACATCGAGCAGTACGCCCATGCCCTCGGCCGCGGCGAGATCGTGCTGAGCGTGGACCTCTCGGGCGCCCCGGGGAGCGTGGCCCAGGTGGCCCAGGTCTTCCGCGAGAGCCGCGCCCACTTCGTGAACCATTACGGCCCCTGGGTGGTCGAGTCGCTGAACGCCTGAGCCCTATGGCGAAGGGCCGGAGCCTCAGCGCCCCGGCCCTTCCCTTTGTGCGCCGCGCCTACTGGCGCTCTTGCAGCGGCACGTACTGCTGGTCGCGGGCCCCGGTGTACAGGGCATCCGGCCGCAGCAGACGGTTGTCCCGCGTGTACTCGATCACCGAGGCGCACCAGCCACTGATGCGGGCCAGCGCGAAGATCGGCGTGAAGTACTCCTTGCGGATGCCCAGGTCGCTGTAGACGGTGCCGCTGTAGAAATCCACGTTGGGGTAGATGCCGCGCGAGCCCATCCGCTCCACCACGACCCGCTCGATGGTTTCGAGGATCTGGTAGTAGTTGCTCTTGCCTTCCTTGCTGGCGACGTGGGCGGCGTAGTCGCGCAGCACGCGCGAGCGCGGGTCGAAGTACTTGTAGACCCGGTGCCCCACGCCCATGATCTTTTCCTTGCGGTCGAGCTTGGCGGTGATGTAACTCTCGGCATTCTCGGGCGCGCCCACCTCGTCGAGCATGTCCATCACGGCCTCGTTCGCCCCACCGTGGAGCGGCCCCTTGAGTGCCCCGACCGCCGAGGTGATGCAGGAGTACATGTCGCTGAGGGTGCTCGCCGTGGCAATCGCGGTGAAGGTGCTCGCATTCATGCCATGGTCGGCGTGCAGCACGAGCGCGATGTCGAAGAGCCGGGCCTGTTCCCCGGTGGGCTCCTTACCCGTCAGCATATACAGGAAGTTGCCCGCGTGGGTCAGGTCCATACGCGGCGCCACGATCTCCTGCCCCTCCTGGGCGCGGTTGATCGCCGCGATGACCGTGGCAAACTGCGCGATCATGCGGATGGCGATGGCACGGCGGGCCTCCTCGGTCGTCTCCTCGGCCTGGGGGTCGAGCAGGCCCAGGTAGGAGACGGCGGTGCGGAGCGCCTGCATGGGGTGAACGCCCCGGGGCATCGCCGAGATCACGTCCAGAAGCCCCTGCGGCACGGCCCGGTTCGCCTTGAGGTCGGCGTCGAAGCGGGCGAGTTCGGCCGCCGTGGGTAGTTCGCCGTCCAGCAGGGCGAGGGACAGCTCCTCGAAGGTGCTCTTCTCGGCCCACTCCTGAATCGGGATGCCCAGGTGCGTCAGGATGCCTTCCGACCCGTTAATGAAGGTCAGCCTCGTCTCGGTGAAGAGAACGCCTTCCAGCCCCTTGGCGATGTTGGCCGTGTTCGTCATGATGGGCTCACCATACCACCGGGCCGTGACATGCCGAATCTCCCCACAGTCACGTTCCCGCTGCGGTGACAGCGCCGCGCGGCGATCACCCTACAATGACCCGGCGATGACCGTTCCCGCCGCTGCCGTCACCCTCGCCCTCGACACCGCCACCCCCTTCCTGACCCTGGCCTTGGCGTGGGAAGGCGGAGAGGCGACGTTTTCCGAGGAGGTGGGCCGCGCCCACGCCGAGCGGCTGGCAGACGCGGCGCAGGGGCTGTTCGAGCGGGCGGGGCTTCCTTTCCGAGCGGGCCAAATCGTGATTGGAACTGGGCCGGGGTCGTACACGGGCGTTCGCGTCGGGGCGAGCTACGCCCTGGGACTGGCGCGAGTGTGGGGAGCCCCAGTCCTCGGCGTCTCGACCCTGGAGGCCCTGGTGCATGGCCCGGATGGAACCGTCCCGGAAGGCGAGGTCGCCGTCTCCCTCGACGCCCGGCGTGGCAACGTCTACGGCGCGGTGTACGAGGTGCGGGAGGGCGTGGTCACGCGGGTCGTCCACCCCCCCGCCCGGCGCCCGCTGGAGGAGTTCGAGGCCCTGGCCGCTGGCCTTCCCCACCACCGCGACATCGCCCCGAACGGCCTCGCGCTGCTGCGGGCAGGGCTGGCGCATGGGGAAACGGAGTGGGCGCTGGCGTACCTCTAACTGTAGACGGCCCACCCATCCGGCGGGTCTGGGCGGGAGTTGGAGGCGGGGCCACAAAGCCCTACTCTGGAGGGGCACAAACAACCCTGGCTCACAGCCACCGCTCCACCCCGCTAATAGTTGATAGAGTTGGTCGTCTTTTACCGGGCCCCTGCCTGCCCACCGGAGGTTTCCCCATGCGTACTTGCCTGACCCTGACCGCCCTCCTCGCCCTGATCGGGGCCGCGAGCGCCGCGCCCACCACGCTGACTGTCTTTATGGGCAGCCAGCAGCGCCCCGAGATCTTCCAGCCCATCTTCGACCGGTTCGAGAAGCAGAACCCCAACATTCAGGTCAAGATCGAGACGGGCGGCGCCACCAGCGAGGCGCAGAACCAGTACCTGACGACCGTGCTCGCCGCGCGGGACCCCAGCCTCGACGTGTTCCTGATCGACGTGGTGCGAACCGCGACCTTCGCCGCCGCCGGGTGGGCCGAGCCGCTGGACAGCTACCTGCCCAACAAGAGCGTGTACCTGAAGGCCTTCCTGAAGGGGCCGATCAACGCCGCGACGGTGGACGGCAAGCTGTACGCCATGCCCGCCTTCACGGACGCGCAGTTCCTGTACTACCGCAAGGATCTGCTCGCCAAGTACGGCGCCAAGGTGCCGAAAACCTGGGACGAACTCGCCGCCACCGCCGCCCGCATCCAGAAGGCCGAGGGGGGCAACCTCCAGGGCCTGAACTTCCAGGGGGCGCCCATCGAGGGCACGGTCTGCAACTTCCTGGAGACGCTGTGGGGCGCGGGCGGCAACGTGCAGGCGGTGGACAGCGCGGCCGGGCGCCAGGGCCTGGGCTTCCTGGTGAACGCGGTGAAGACCAAGCTCGCCCCCGCCGCCAGCTACGAGATGAAGACCGACGACTCGCGCCAGCAGTTCCAGGCGGGCAACGTGCTGTTCGGCCTGAACTGGAGCTACGCCTGGGCGCACTTCCAGGGGAACAGCCCGCAGCCCACCAAGGTGAAGGGTGATGTGGGCGTGGCCCCCCTCCCCGCCTTCGGCAAGAACGCCAGCGCGACCTGCACGGGCGGCTGGGAGTGGGCGATCAGCGCCTACAGCAAGAACAAGGCCACCGCCGCGAAGCTCTTGCAGTTCATGGCGAGCACCGACGTGCAGCGCGAGCTGGCAGTCAAGGGCGCCTACCTCCCCGTGCGCGCCAGCCTGTACAACGACAAGGCCGTGCTGGCCGCCAACCCGCACTTCAAGGATCTGTACCGCATCGTGACCGGCGCGCGGCCCCGGCCCGTGACCCCTGCCTACCCGCGCGTCTCGGAGATCGTTCGCAACAACGTGTCGGCGGCGGTCGCGGGCAGCAAGAGTGTGGACGCGGCGCTGAAGGACATGCAGCGCGACCTGGACGGCGTGCTGAAGTGAGGTTTCCCCTTGCGGAGTGAGGCCGGAAAAGTCAGCACCTCCCCCAGGGCCCGGACGCGGCGCCGGATCGGGGGGGACGGCCCCCTCGCGGCCCTGCTCCTCGCCCCCGCCGCCCTGCTGCTGTGCGGCGTGCTGCTCTTTCCCATGCTGACGACCTTCCGCGACAGCCTGTTCGTGAACAAGCTGACCGAACCGTGGCTGGGGACGCCGTTCGTGGGCCTGAAGCAGTACGCCCAGATGGTGCAGGACCCCCGTTTTCTGAACGCGTTGCGAAACACCCTCTTCTTCGGGGTGCTGACGGTGGGGGGCTCGTTCCTTGTCGGCATCCCGATGGCGCTGCTGGCCCACACGCCGAGCCGGGTGCGGGGACTGGCGAGGGTGGCCCTGCTGCTGCCGTGGGCGATGCCGCCCGTGATTACCGGGTTGATCTTCGCCTGGCTGTTCAACGGGCAGTACGGGGTGGTGAACGACGTGCTGGTGCGCGGGGGGCTTGTCGGGGAACCGCTGCGTTGGCTCTCCACACCAGGCCTCGCGGTCGTAGCGATGGTCATCACCATCGTCTGGAAGACGAGTTCCTTCGTGGCGTTGATCGTGCTGGGCGGCCTCCAGGGCATCCCGCGCGAGCTGACCGAGGCGGCGGACGTGGACGGCGCGACGCGCGTGCAGACCTTCTGGCGGGTGATCCTGCCCTTGCTGGGGCCGAGTCTCGCCGTGGCCTTCATCTTCCGGGCGATCAGCGCCGTGCAGGTGTTCGATATCCCGTACACGTTCATTCAACAGGCCCCCGCGCAGGGGCTCCTCGAGACGCTCGGCGTCTACATCTACCGCACGAGCATCGAGTTTCTGGACTTCGGGTACGCGGCGGCGCTCTCCGTGGCGCTCTTCGGGGTGAGCCTCGCCGTCACGCTCGTCTACGTGCGCTTCGTGCGCGGCGGGGAGGGCTGAGATGGAACAGGCTCCTCGATTGAACCTGAGCGAGCGGGTCATCCGCGCCCTCGGCCTCGCCCTCCTCGTCTTCGGTGGCTTCTTCCCGCTCGTGTGGATGTTGCTCACCAGCCTGAAGAACGAGGGGGAACTCCAGAAATTCCCGGTCCAGTACCTCCCCTCGCACCCGGACATCGCCAACTACGCGCGGGTGTTTTCCGAGCAGCCGTTCGGCACCTTCTTCATGAACTCGCTGATCGTCAGCGTGCTCAGCACGGCGCTGTGCGTGGCGGTCGCCGTGCCTGCTGCCTACGCGCTGGCGCGGCTGGAGATTCGGGCACGGGGGCTGCTCCTCACCCTCGTCGTCGCCTTCTCCATGTTGCCCGTCGTGAGCCTGCTCGTGCCCCTCTTCCGGCTGATGCGGAGCGCGAACCTGCTCAACTCCTACCCCGCCCTGATCCTCCCCTACGCGGCGCTGAGCCTGCCCGTCGCGGTCCTCACGCTCGTCGCCTTCTTCAGCGCCATCCCGCGCGATCTGGAGGCGGCGGCGATGGTGGACGGCACCTCCCGCGTCGGCGCGATGACCCGGATCGTGCTGCCGCTGAGCCTGCCGGGCGTGGTGACGGCGGCGCTCCTCGTCTTCGTCAATTCGTGGAACGAATTCCTGCTGGCGCTGAGCTTCAACACGCGCCTGAACATGCGCACGGTCTCGGTCGGCGTCACTCTGTACCAGGGGGAATTCGCGTTCCCGTGGCCGCTCATCAGCGCGGCGGTGGTGATTGCGGTCGTGCCCATCGTCGTGCTGATCGCCGTATTCCAGAAGCGCTTCGTGGCGGGGCTGACGGCGGGAGGGGTGAAGGCGTGAGGAGGAAGCAAAACGGCTTAAGCTTTTGCATTTCTGCCCCTCCCCCTTGAGAGGGGAGGCTGGGACTGGCACAGTTCCGCAGGAGAGGGGGTGACCGCAAACGACCTGCGGCGCGGCTGGAAAGAAGGGCAGGGCATCCTGCCAGCGTCGGCGTTGCTCCGTCACCCCCTCACCCCGGCCCTCTCCCACGAGGGGAGTAGGGAGAAAAGAATCAAAACCCGCTCCCTGATGAGGCTCCCATGACCCAACCTTCCCAATCCGAATTCCTCTGGTTCCTCCAGCTCTCCCGTGACGGCGAGTTCATCGGCACCAAGGAGAAGCCGCCGCGCAAGCCCACGCTGCCCTACATCTCCAGCCTGATCACGACGGCGGGCGAGGCGGGCTTTGAGGCGTTGCTGACGGCCACGAATTACCACAGCGAGCACGAGAACTACACGGCGGCGGTGGCGGCCCTCGCGCGGACTGCGCAGACGGACCCCGGCCTGCTGATCGCCGTGCGGCCCGGCATGTTCCACCCGGCGATGTACGCGAAGATGCTCGCCACGCTGCAAAACCTCTTCCCCGGGCGGGTGCGGGTGAACATCGTGACGGGGAGCAGCCCCGCCGAGAACGCCATGTACGGCGACTTCGAGCCGCACGCCCAGCGGTACGAGCGGACGCGCGAGTTCATGACCATCCTGCGCCAGCTCTGGACCCAGCCGCCGCCCGTCAGTTACCGCTCGGACCTCTTCGCCTTCGAGAACGCGGTGCTGGACCCGCCGCCCGTGCAGCCCATCCCGATCTACTTCGGGGGCGCCTCACCCGTCGCTCAGCGTATCGCCGCCGACCTCGCCGACGTGTACCTGATGTGGGGCGAGCGCGAGGACATGCTGCAAGAGCGCATGGCCCAGATGCGGGCTCTGGAGGCGGAGACGGGCCGGTCCCTGCGTTATGGCCTACGGACTCACGTCGTCGTGCGCGAGACCGAGGAGGAGGCGTGGCAGGCCGCCGAGCGCCTGATCTCGCGGGTGGACCCCGAGGTGCGCCGCGCCTTTGTGGAGAGCTACAAGCACGTGGACGGCGTGGGCCAACTGCGCCAGATCGAGATGCTGCGCGGTCTGGAGGAGGGCAACCTTCTGGTCGAGCCGAACCTCTGGGCGGGCGTCGGCATGGCCCGCAGCGGGGTGGGCGTCGCGCTGATCGGGAACCCCGAGCAGGTGGCGGCCAAGATCCGGCGGTACGAGGCGATGAGCTTTTCGTCGTTTATTTTCAGCGGCTACCCGCATCTGGAGGAGGCCCGCCGCTTCGGCGAACTCGTCATGCCGCTCCTCAAGGGACAGGGCGGCGAGGGCTCGCGCCAGATTCACACGGACACGGTGGCGCCAGTCGCCTGACGGGAGGAAAAAAGACGGCCTGGGCGGAGGAACAGTGCCCAGGCCGTCTTTTGGTTGGATGCTGTGGTCAGTTGGGCGACGGGTCCCGGTCCAGAACCGCTCCAGCCCTCACTTCTTCTGCAACACCGCGATGTACTGCTTCAGGGCGTCGGCGCCCCGGCCCTGGGCGAAGGGGTTGAACTGGCCGGGCTGGAAGTTGCCGGGGCCGCCCTGACCCTGGCCGTTCTGCCCCGCCCTGTTCTGACCCGTGCCCGCGGCGCGCTGTGCGCCGAGCCCGCCGGGAACACCGGGGATGCGGAAGCCGCCCTGTCCCCCCTGCCCGCTCTGCTGCGCCTGCGCCCGCCGCGCCTCGCGCTCCTGCTCGGCCTTGAGCGTCAGGTCGTCGAGCGCCGTGAGCTGCTTGCCCGTCAGAATCTTGTCCTCGATCTGCGTCAGGTACTTCTTGGCGTCGTTCGGCTGCACGGCTTTCGCCTTCTGGAGCGCCGTCAGGATGGGAAGGAGTTGCCTGGCCTGCGCCTTCGTCACCGCCGTCGCCTTGTTCTTTTCCAGGTCGGGCAGCAGGCGCACGGTCTGGGACAGGTCCATGATGGGCTGCATCTGCGCCATGCGGGCACGCATCTCCGGGGTGAGTTGGGGCGCGTTCTGGCCCGACCGAGAGGATTGCTGCGCCGCCGCGACGGGGAGGAGAACGAAACCGAGGGGCAGGATGACTTTGACGTACTTGTTCATGGTGTGTCCTTTCTGACTGCTGATCGCTGACCGCTGAGGGGCCTACTCGTACCGCAGGCTGTCCACCGGGTCGAGCCTCGCGGCCCGCGCCGCCGGGTAGTACCCGAAGAACACGCCGACGAGGGCGCTGAAGGCGAAGGCGACGAGGATGGGCGTGGCCGAGAAGACCGGGCTGATCCCGAAGGTGTTTCCGGCGTAGGCAGCGCCGATTCCGAGAGCGAGGCCAATCACGCCGCCGCCGATGGAGAGCAGCGCGGCCTCCACCAGAAATTGCGTGAGGATGTCGCGTGGCTTGGCACCCAGCGCCTTCCGCACGCCGATCTCGCGGGTGCGCTCGGTCACGCTGACGAGCATGATGTTCATGATCCCGATGCCGCCCACGATCAGGCTGATCCCGGCGATGGCGCCCACCAACAGCGTCAGGGTGGTTGTCACGCTGTTCAGGCTGGCGAGGGCGTCGGCCTGGTTCTGCACCTGGAAGTCGAGGTTGCTGGGGTCGGTCTGCTTGTGCCGCTCGCTCATCAGGGCGGTGATGTCCGCCTGGAGCTGGTCGAGGTCGTTCTTGTCGGCGGCCTGAATGTAGACGTTGTTGACGGTCGGCTGGCCGCTCGCGCTGTTCGTGCGCGAGAAACGCTGGATGTAGGTGCTGAGGGGAATCAGGACCTGGCTGTTCGCGTTGCCGAAGCCGCTGTTCCCCTTGTCGGGCAGCACGCCGACGACCGTGAAGGTGACGGCGCCGAGGCGAATCCTCTGCCCCACCGGGTCGCTGCCGTCCGCGAAGAGGTCGGCCACGACCTGCGAGCCGATCACCGCCGTGCGTTTGCGGCTGTCCACGTCGGCCTGGGTGAAGTAACTGCCGCTCTCCACCGGGCTATTCCGCACCGTCTCGTAGGCGGGCCAGGTGCCCAGCACGGTGACCTGCGTGTTGCTGCTCCCCACCTTGGCCTGCACGCTGCTCTGCGCCGTCGGGGCCACGCCCGCCACCCGGCTTCCGAAAGCGGTTGCCAGGGCCTCGGCGTCCTCCACGGTCACGGTCTGGTTGGGGCCGCCGCGCACCAGGCTCCCGCCGGGCCGACCCCGCGCGCTCTGCACGGTGAGCAGGTTGGTCCCCAGCGATTCGAGGTTGCGCGTCACGCCCGCCGTGCTCCCCTGCCCGATGGCGGTCAAGGCCACGACTGCCGCCACGCCGATGATCACGCCCAGCGCGGTCAGGATCGAGCGCATTGGGGTGCCGATGATCGCGCGCCAGGCGATGCTGAAAGCACCGCCCAGACCCAGCCCGCCCTGTCGCCTGGGGGCCGCAGCCTCCTGTCCCGGAGTGCTGAGGGCCGCGGTATCAGGGTTGACGGTCATGCGGTTCCTCCCGGCCGGTAAGGCTTCTGCCGCTCGTCGCGCTCGATCAGGCCGTCGCGCACCCGGACCACCCGCTCGGCATAGGCGCCGATGTCCGCCTCGTGTGTGACGATCAGGACGGTGGTGCCTTCGGCGTGCAGCTCGGCGAAGAGGGCCATGACCTCCTCACTCGTCCGGGTGTCGAGGTTCCCGGTCGGCTCGTCGGCCAGCAGCAGGCGGGGGCGACCGGCGAGGGCGCGGGCAATGGCGACGCGCTGCTTCTGCCCGCCGCTGATCTGGCTGGGGAGGTTCCCGGCCTTGTCCGCCAGCCCCACCCGCGTCAGCATCCCCATCGCCCGCTCACGCCGCTCCCGTGCGGGAACGCCCGCGTAGGTGAGGGGCACCTCCACGTTCTCCAGCAGCGTCTGCCGGGGCAGCAGGTGGAAGGCCTGGAAGACGAAGCCGATCTCGCGGTTGCGCGCCTCCGCCCGCTCGTTCTCCGAGAGGGTGGTCACGTCGCGGCCCCCGAGATGGTAGCTGCCCGCGCCGGGCCGGTCGAGCAGGCCGATGATCTGCATCAACGTCGTCTTGCCGGAGCCGGAAGGCCCCATCAGCGCGACCATCTCGCCCTGCGCGATCTGGAGACTGACGCCCTTCAATGCCTCGAACACCACGTCGCCCTGCGCGTAGGTCTTGTGGATGCCTTGCAGGTTCACCACCGGGACGGCGAGGGCGGGGGGACGGACGAGAGAGGCGGGCGCGGTCATGGCGCCCCCCCGAAGCCCCCGCCGGGAGGTCCGCCAAAGCCGCCCTGCCCCTGCCGGTTCGAGCTGGAAGTGGAGGTGCTGCTCCGGGTGCTGCCCGGCACGACGATTTGCTGCCCCGCCGTCAGGCCGTCCTCGACAATCGTGTTCGTGCCGTCGGTCGCGCCCACGGTGACACGGGTGCGCTCGGGTTCGGTGCCCTCCACCCCCTGCACCAGGACGTAGCTGCGATCCCGGACGGACTGGATGGCCTTCGTGGGCACGACGAGCCCGGACGCCTCGCTCTGGATAATCTCCGCCTCGGCGGTCATGCCCGGGCGCAGTTTGCCGTCCGTGTTCGGCAGGCTGACGGTCGCCGTGAAGACGCTGATACCGTTGGACTGGGTGGCCCCCGGTGACACCCGCACTACCTTGCCGGTAAAGGTGTCGTTCTCGTAGGCATCCAGGGTCACTTCCGCCGTCTGCCCGACCTTCACGCCCGAGATCTCGGTCTCGTCCACCTGCACGGGGAGGTTGAGGGTGGTGTCGTCAAGGAGGGTGAGGAGGGTCGTGTCGCTGCTCGTGCCGATCACTGCGCCCTCGGTGGCGTTGACGGCGCTCACCACGCCGCTGATGGGGGCGTAGACCTTGAGGTCGGCCCGGGCCTTGCGGGCGGTCGCCAGATTCTCCTCCGCCTGCTGCACGGCGATCTGGGAGTTGCGGAGGTCCTGGGCGTCGCTCTCGGTTCCCGCCTGCTGCTGGGTGCGGGCGCTGGCGGCGCTCGCGCGGGCGCTCTCCAGGCTGCTACGCGCACTCTGGACCTTGGCCTGCGCGTCCGCCACGGCCGTCCGCGCGCTGGCGAGGTCCTGGGCGCTCACGGCCCCGATGGCGGCGAGGCGTTCCTGCGCGTTCAGGGTCGTCTGGGCGGTGGTCAGTGCCCGCTCGGCGTCACTCAGCGTCTGCTGGGCCGAGGTGACGTTCGCGTCCGCCTGAGTGATGCTGCTCTGCTGCTGCACCCGGCTCGACGCCTGGGTGGCGCGCAGGGCGTCGAGGGTTGCGCGGGCCTTTTGCAGGTTCAGCTCGGCGGTGGTGACGTTCGCCGTCACGTCGTCACTCGTGAGGGTGGTCAGGAGCTGGCCCTTGGTGACCCGCTCCCCGACGGCGGGCAGGGTTCCCACCGTCACGTTGCGGTCCACGCCGATGGTGCGGGTCGCGGCAGCCTCCAGGGTGCCGGGGCCGCTCACGCTGACGCGCACGGTGCCGGGCTGGACGGTCTGAAGCTGCGTCTCGGCGGCTGCGGTCTGCGTCTGCGCGGAGTGGGTGCGGGTGTACCACACGCCGCCCCCCACCCCGCCGACCAGGAGCAGGCCCGCGAGGACCCACGGCCAGCGCCCCCGGCGCCGCACCGGGCGGGGGGTCACCGCCGTGGTCGTGGTGGGTGGGGTCGTCATAGGGTGCCTCCAATCCCGGTGAGGTTCTGCCCCGCCGCCGCCGACAGCGCGGCGAGCGATTCAAGCACGTTGTCCTGCGCCTGGAGCCGGGCGTACTGCGCCTGCTTCAACGCGAGCTGGGTCTGCTGGAGGTCAACGGCGCTGATTGTGCCGCTTTTCAGACGGGCCGCGTCCTGCGTGTAGCTCTTCCCGGCGGCGGCCTCGCGGCTCGCGGCGACCTTGAGCTGCTCGGCGGCGTTCTGCGCGGTCTGGTACGCCGAGGCCAGCGCCGTACTTGCGTTCTTCTGCGCGGCGTCCAGCGTGCGCTGCGCGTTGGCGAGCGCCGTGCGGGCATCTTGCAGGGTGCGGGCGGGCGTGAAGTCGTTGTCCGAGAGCTTGACGGTGAGCTGCGCGGCGGCCACATCCTGCTGCGCCGAGACCACCGAGGTGAGGTTCTCATCCAGCCCCGAGCGGAGCCCCGCCAGGCTGGTTTTCAGGGTCGGAATCGTGGTCAGCCCCGCCGCCCGCACCCCGCTCGCCAACCCGGTCAGGCTCGCCATCTTGGCCGAGGCGAGGTTGACCTGCGCCCGCGCGTCGGCGAGGTCCTGGGCGCTGCCCGCCAGGGTGTTCTGCGCCTTCTGCACGTCGAGGGCGGTCGCGTTGCCCACGCTCTGCTTGACCTGCGCGACCTGGAGGGCCTTCTGGTTGACCGCGTTCTGGAGGGTCTGGAGTTCCACGTTCTCCTGCGCCTCGTAGAGGGCGGTGTAGGCGTTCACGGCGTTCTGGAGGGTGGAGAGCCGCGCCGCGCGGAGCTGCACGGTGGCGAGCGCCTGCCCCTGCTGCGCGGAGAGCTTGGCCGCCGCGAGGGTGCTGGGGTCGGCCTGCGCGGCCCGGTTCGCGGCCGTCGCCTTTTCGAGGTTGGCCTGTGCGGTCCGCACGTCGGTGCCATTCGTGAGCGCGGCCTGCACCGCCTGGGTAACGGTGACCGTGGATTGGGCAGCGGCGGTGGGCACGAGCAGGGCGAGTCCGAGGGCCAGGGTCAGGGTTGGGGTGCGGGTCAAGGTGTGCATTACTGGGAGCCTCCGGCGGCATTCACGAGTCGAATCAGGGCGAGTTGAACGGTGGCGCGGGCCTGCACGAGATCCCGCCCCGCCTGGGCGAGCGAAATCTGGGCCGCCGTCACGTCGTCGGCGGTGCCGGTCCCGGCCGACAGGCGGGCCTGCGCGGCGTTCAGGGCCGCCTGCGCAACCTCTACCTGCGTCTGCCTGGCCTGGAGGGCGATCAGGTCGGTCTGGGCTGTGCCGTACAGCGTGCGGACGCCCAGTTCGGCGTTCTGCTGCGCGACTTGCACGGTGAGCTGCGCCTGCGTGACGTTGGCCTGCGCCGCCGACACCTGGGCCCGCGCGGCGGGCGAGTACACCACGTAGCTGCCGGTGATGCTGGCGACCACGCGGTTGCTGGCGTTGCCCCCGCTCGCGCCGAAGGGCACGCTGTAGCCGATGGCCGCGTTCCCCTCCTTCACATCCAGGCTGGCGCTCAGGCCGCCGCTCCCCGCCGGGCCGTAGCGCACGCTCGCCGTCAGGTCGGGCAACCGCTGGTCGCGCTGCTGCGTCTCCAGCGTGTCCTGCGCGGTGGCGAGGTTGTTCTGCGCCTGGACCACGTCCACCGTGTTCGCGCGGGCGTGAGCGACGAGGGGATTGAGGTCGGGCAGGGTGAAGGTGCCTGCGGGCTGGGTGGAGAACGTCACGCTCGTCAGGCTCTGGTTCAGGACGGCGGCGAGGTTGAGGCGGGCACTCTCCAGGCTGCTCTGCGCCTCCGTCAGGGAGCCCTGGGCGAGCTGGACGTTCGCCTGGGCGCTCAGCACGCCCTCCTGGGTCGCGTTGTTCTGCGCCTGCTGCGTCCGCGCGATCTCCAGTTGCCGCTGGCGTAGGGCGAGGGTCTGCGTGGCGAGCGTCACGTCCTGCTGGGCGACGACCGCCGCGAGGTACTGCTGGTAGACATTCAGCCTGGCGCTGGCCTGGGCCGCCGTCAGGTTCGCCTGCGCCAGCGTCAGGCTGCGCTGCGCGGTGCGGAGGCTCGACTGCCCGCTCGACCAAGGGAGCAGCCCGAGGCTGGCCTGGACGCCCGCGCTGCCCCCCAGACTGCCCACGGTAGAAGTGGCCGTGCCGTCCTCGGCCGTAGTCGTGGAGCCCCCCGTGTAGCTGGCACTCCCCGTCACGCTGACGCTCAGGCCCAGGGCGCTGCGGGCCGCGTTCAGGTTCTCCTGCGCAACCTGCACGCTGAGCTGCGCCTGGGTGACGCTGGGCGCCTGCGCCAGCCGGGCCAGGGCCGAGTCGAGCGTCAGGGTGGAGGACGCGGCCGTCTGCGTCTGGGTGGTCTGGGTCTGGGCCGGTGTGGTCTGCGCCTGCCCGTCACCCGCCCCCAGCAGCAGCGCGAGCGTCAGCGTTCGGAGAAAGGGGAAGCGGGGGGGAGGGCTCGTCATGGCCCCCAGGTTGCCGTGCCCGCGCGAATGCCCTGCGAACCTTTTTTGAAGATTTGTCGAAGATGGCCGCAAGGGCGCCAGGACGTGCCGAAACGCGTGGGCACGGCCCGCAGCACCCCTTTTGCCTCGCTCAACGCCTTCGCAGAACCTTAGCCCCGGGCGCCTACCATGGGGGCATGAGCGCCCTGATCCTGATTGTCGAGGACGAACCGCAACTGGCGGAGGTGCTGGAGGCCTACGCGCGGCAGGAGGGCTACCGTACCGAGCGGGCGGGCGACGGCCTCGCGGCCCTGACCGCCTACCGCGCCGCCCACCCCGACCTGATCCTGCTCGACGTGATGCTGCCCGGCCGGAGCGGCCTCGACGTTCTCAAAACCGTGCGCGCCGACGGCGCCACCCCCGTCATCCTGGTCACCGCCCGCGCCGAGGAGACCGACCAGATCGTGGGCCTGGAACTCGGCGCCGACGACTACGTGGTCAAGCCCTTCCGCCCACGCGAGGTGATGGCCCGCGTCAAGGCCGTCCTGAGACGGGTGAGCGCCGCCCTGGACGACACCGAGCGCCCGCTGCGGGTGGGGCCGCTGGAGGTGGACCGCCGGGCGGTCGTGGCGCGGGTGAACGGGCAGCCGCTGACGCTGACGCCCACCGAGTTCCGCCTGCTCGCGCACATGGCGCAGGTGCCGGGCCGCGCCTTCAGCCGCGAGGAACTGCTGGCCGCCGCACTGCCCGACAGTGACGCCCTGGAACGGGTGGTGGACGCGCACCTCGCCTCCGTGCGGCGCAAGCTCGACGGGGTGCGGGCCGGGGAGCTGCTGCACACCGTGCGGGGCGTGGGCTACCGCCTGGAGGCGGGCGCTTGAGACTGCCCTGGCCCCGGTTCCGCCCCGTCCGCTGGGGGACGCCGAGCCTGGCGGTGACGCTGCTGCTCGCCATGCTGCTCGTCGTGGGGCTGGCGGTGGGCGGCATGTTCCTGTTCTCTAACCTCGCCGTGAAGCGGGAGATCGCCCGACTGCCCCCGGAAGTCCAGACCTACCTGCGCGAGCGTCAGGAGGCCGAGCGGCGGGGCGAGGAGCCTCCCCCACCCCCTCGTCCCCCGGCCCGGCCCTCGACGAGTACCGCGCCGGGCACGGGTGCGGCCAGGCTCGACCCCGGGGACACCAACCCCTCGAACCGTTCCCAGGGGGGACGCGGCGGCGGCGGCCTTCCCGCCGTCCTCAATCCCCGCAACCGCTCCTTCGTCCGCGACGTGCAGACCAGCCTGATCCAGGGCGGCCTGGTCGCGGCGGCGGTCGCGGCCTCCCTCAGCCTGCTGCTCGCGCGGCGGGTGGCCCGGCCCATCTCGGCGGTGTCGCAGGCGGCGGCGCGGCTGGCCGACGGCGACCTGACTTCCCGCGCGCCCGTGCTGCGGGGGGACCGGGAAGTCGCCGACCTCGCCCGCACCTTCAACGAGATGGCCGCCAGTCTCCAGGCCCTGGAGCACGAGCGCCAGCAGGCCGTCGCCGACATCGCACACGAGCTTCGCACGCCCATCGCCATCATGCAGGCCCGGCTGGACGCGCTGGAGGACGGCGTCTATCCCCTCGACCGGGAGCAGATCGGGTTGTTGAGCGGTCAGACGCAGCTCCTGACCCGCCTGGTGGGCGACCTGCGGACCCTCACGCTCGCCGACGCGGGGCGGCTCGGCCTCCATCTGGAGGAGGTGGACCTCGCCGAGGTGGCGGGGCAGGTCGTGCGGGACCTGGGGGACCGGGCCGGGCGGCGCGGCGTGCGCCTCACCCTGACGGCGGACCCCACGCCCCTCACCGCCGACGGTGACCGGGTGCGGCAGGTCACCGCCAACCTGATCGAGAACGCCCTACGGCACGCCCACAGCCAGGTCACCGTGCGCGTGGAGACGGCCCCCGACGCGGTGAGGCTCCACGTGGACGACGACGGCCCCGGCATCCCCGAGGACCTGCGCGAGACAGTATTCACCCGCTTCACCCGCCTGGACGAAAGCCGCACCCGCGACACGGGCGGCAGCGGCCTGGGACTGGCAATTGTGCGTGCCCTTGCCGGAGCCCATGGCGGCCAGGCCTGCGCCGACGCCTCCCCCCTCGGCGGCGCCCGCTTCACGGTGACGCTGCCGCACCAGACGGGGTGAGGAGCAGGAGTTGGGGGTGTGGCTATGCAGGGGTTTGGAGGGCGGGCTGACGCTTGTCCTGCGTGCATGACAGGAAGAGAAGGGTTTGGACACCCCGACTGGCCCGGAAATGCCAGGCCCGCTCACCCCTCTCCTGCGGAGGTGTACCAGTCCCAACCTCCGCCCTCAAGGGGGAGGGGTTTTTAGTCGTCTTACACGCCACTTTCTCTTACATGGATAGCCACCATGCAGCCTCGGCCCACCAGGAGAAAGGAACAACACCGCCAAAGCTCCTGCTTCTTAAAAACCGTCTCTTGTGGACGGCCCCTACCTGCCCTCGGCGTGCACTCGCACCGCCTTCACACGCCTTGCTCGCGCAACGAGACGGTGGACTAGCGATTGGGAACACAGCAAGATCAAACATTGCGCGTTGAGGAAGACGACCACAAGCAAAATGGCCGAGCCCTTTGACGAGCCCACCCCAACGCCCCCTCACCCCCGCGCCCGCAACCCCACCAGCAGCCCCGCCGTAAACGCCCCAGCAAAGGGCAGATTCGCCGTCAACACCCGCCCCACCCAGACTCCCCCCACCTCTCCCCCCTGCCGCAAGAGCGGGTCGGCGAGCGCCTGCACCCGCGGCCAGTTCACCGTGACCAGGTCGAAATAGGCCAGCACCTGCACGGTGATAAAGAGCAACCCCAGCCCCAGCAGCGCCACCCGACCGATCTTTTTCAGCGCGAACCCGGTGGCAAAGCCCAGCACCGCCCCCACGCTCAGGTCGGGAAGCAAGGGCCGCAAGGCATCGGCGATGGGCGAGGTGGAGAGCGCGTCGGGCAAGGGCGCGATCATGCTACCGCCGCCCGTCTTGCGCGCGTCTTGCAGGGCGGGCGGCCAAAAGGCGGAGGCACCCGGCCCCGGCAGGAGGTATGGTGGGCGGGACGTGACCCCCGAGCCGGACATCCTCACGCCCGAATTGCTCGCCCGCCTGACAAACGGGGAGGAGGCGGCCTGGTACGACTTCGTGAGCGCCTACGAGGGCCGGATGTACGCCTACCTGTACCGGCTGGAAGGCAACGCCGAGGACGCGCTGGACCTCACCCAGGAGGTCTTCTACCGCGCCTGGCGCTCTATCAAAACCTTCCGAGAGGGCGAGCGCGTGCTGCCCTGGCTGTATCAGGTCGCCCGCAACACCCAGATCGAGTCGCACCGCCGCAAGCAACTCCAGCGTTTCAGCCTGGAGGAGGCCCGCGAGGACGTGGGCTTCGAGGTGACGAGCGCGGCCCGCTCCCCCTCGCAGGCGGCCGAGAGCGCCGACGCCCAGGACCGGGTGCAGCGCGCCCTGATGCGCCTGCCCGAGGAATACCGCGAGGCGGTCGTGCTGCGCTTTGTGGAAGACTTCCCCTACGATGAGATTGCGCGCATTCAGGGTGTGGCGGTCGGGACGGCCAAGAGCCGGGTCTTCCGCGCCAAGGAGCAACTGGCGGAGCTGCTGGCGGATGTGGCGGACGTGCATTGACCCACCCCACGTGGTTTCCCTCACGGCTCCCCGACCCGCTCACTCGCTAGGCTGAAGGGGTGAGTCTGGGAATATGGATGCGGGGGGGCCTGCTGGCACTGGGGCTGGCGGGGGTGCCGTGGGCGGTACTGGTGGAGGCGGCGGCGGCCCAGCCCACGGGGTTCCGGGTGGGCCTCTCGATGGACGAGGAAAGGCGGGCGCCGCTGACCGTCACCTTCACGGCGCAGGCGCCCACCGAGAACCGGGTGGAGTGGGACTTCGGGGACGGGAGCGTGGCCCAGGGCACCCGAGTGACACACACCTACTACCGCGCGGGCACGTACACCCTGCGCGCCCGTCTGCTCGACACGCGCGGCCAGGTCCAGGCCACCGCGACAGGACCGGTACAGGTTCTCAGTGGCGGCCCAGAACACGCGGAAGCCGTCGTGCTGCTCGGGCGCGGCGAGGTGCGCCTGAGTGCCGAGGGAAGCGTCGCCTACCGCCCGGGCACGCCGAGCTTCACCCTGAACGGTCGCCCGGTGGGAAGCGGGCCCCTCCAGATCACGGCGGGCGAGTACCGCGCCACCGTGCGCGTGCCCGGCGAGAGTGGGATGCTGGAGCGCAGCGTGGCCTTCCGCATCGCGCCGCTCGCCGCCAGCGTCCCCTTCGAGACCGAGGTGCTGCGCCTGACGAACCAGGCCCGCGCCCGGGGCTGGAACTGCACCACCTTGCGGGAAGGTGGCCGGGCGCTGCCGCCCCTGACGCGCGATCCCCAGCTTGAGGTCGCCGCCCTCGCCCAGTCGGCGGGCATGGCGCTGAACGGGTACTTCGACCACAAGAGTGGGGTGGACGACAGCACGCCCATGGGGCGGGTGCAGGCGACCGGGCTGCGGCCCCAGGCGGTCGCCGAGAACATAGCCGCAGGGCAGCGGACGCCGGAGGAGGTCGTGCAGAGCTGGCTCCGCAGCCCCGGCCACTGCCACAACATCATGGGCGACTTCTCCCGCATCGGCGTGTCGTACGTGAACCGCGTGGGCAGCCCCTACCTCAACTACTGGACGCAGGTGTTCGCCACACCCGCCGAGTAACCCGCCCTCAGGCCGGGCGCCCCAGCCCCCCCTCCAGGGTCAGGGGTTCGCCCAGGACCACCCGGGCGAGGGTGCCGCCCCCCGGGGCGTCCTCCAGCGTCACGTCGCCGCCGTGGGCGCGGGCGTAGCGGCGCACGAGCGAGAGGCCCAGGCCCTGCCCCGGCGTCAGGCCGCGCGGGCCGCGCTCGTGGGGGAGGAACATCCGCTCGCGCTCCCCGGCGGGAATGCCGGGGCCGTGATCGCGCACGGTGATCTCGGGCCGCCCGTTCGGGGTGCCGAGGGTCACCTCGACCGGGCCGGAGGTGTACTTCAGGGCGTTCTCGACCAGATTCTCGACGATCTGCCGCACCCGGTTCACGTCCACCGGCCAGAGGACGGGTTGCACCGGCAGATGGGCGCGGACCCGGCCCCCGGCGACCCGCCCCACCAGGACCCGCAGGTCCGGCCGCGTCACCCGCAGGGTCACGTCGAGGTACAGGTCGTCCAGGCGGGTGAGGTCGGCCCGGTGGGCGATCTGGGCGGCACTGTCCTCGATCAGGGCGAGCAGGTGCTGACGCTGCTCGGGCGTCTCGGCCTGGCGCAGCAGGTCGCTGGCGAGGAGCAGCGACTGGAGGGGGCGGCGCAGCTCGTGACTGGCAAGGCTCAGGGCCTCGCGCTGGCGGGCCTCGCGGCGGGCGCGGCGTTCGCGCTCCGAGCGCCACAGCAGCAGCGCCCGCCCGGTGAGCAGCATGCTCAGGAGCCCGGTCAGGCCAGCGGTGCCGAGCAGCGCCCGGCGCATGAAGTCCAGCGCCCGCACGTACTGCACCCGGGTGTCGTTGGCGAAGTCACCCGCCTGGGCGTTTAGAGAGGTCGCCTCGCGGGCGGCGGCGGCGATGCTCGCCGGGGTGTTCCGGCGCAGCAGGGCCGCCACCCGCGCGAGCCGGGCCTCGCCGTGGGCCTCCACCGCGTCCAGCATGGTGAACTGGGCGGGGTTGACGGCGCTGGAGAGGGCCACCTCGTAACGCATCTGCCGCTCCTCCGGACCCTGGGAGGGGTCGAGCCGCGCGACCTGATAGGCCTGCACGTCCTGCACGAGGCCCTGGTAGGCGTAGGGGGTCCAGCCGCTCCCCTTGTCGATCAGGGTGCGATAGGCGGGCTGGGTCGCCAGAAGCAGCAGGGCGACCGTCAGCACGGCGGGCAGTGCGGCCAGCAGCACCTCGCGCACGCGCAGGCCACGCGGAAGGCGCGGGAAGAAGTGGCCGGGGACGGGCGTCACGGGGCGGGGGTGATGCGTTCCACGAACCACACCCAGGCGGCCCCGTACAGCCTCGGCGGGAACCGCCCGGGGTCGTGGGGCAGCACGACTGTCAGCGGTCCCTTCTCCAGCACCGGGATGGGCTTCCCGTTCGCCGTATGCGCGAGCATGATGGGCGCCCTGATGTAGTCCCGGGCACGGATGGTGGTCACGAAGCCGTTGCTGGCATACAGGCGCATGTCCCGCCCGGCGAAGCCCGCCATGACCGCCAAGTCACGCAGGGGCACGCCCTCGTAGGTGAAGGTGCGGTGGAGTTGCGCATGCTCGGTCGCGTACCGCACGGTGGGCAACGCGAGCAGTTGCGCCCGCGTCAGGGCCAGCGAGTGGCCGGGACTCTCGACGGTCAGCATGATTCGCTCGCCGGGCCGGACGGCGGGAAGCGGCCGGGCCGGGTGGACGTAGGAAAAGGGAGGCCATTTCGCGCTCTGCCGCTCGCCGGAACCTGTCCCCAGCGCCAGGCCGGACGCCAGAGCCAGGGCGGGCAGCAGGGCCAAGATTTTGGGGAACACGCCCCACTTTAGTGCGGGAAGGTGCGGGCCCTCAAGATGACACCCCGGGAAGTTCCCCGGGGACCCCTCAGTGCTCCCCGGGCTGGCCGACGCTCACGAGGTGGAAGGCGTCCGGGCTGGCCCCCGGAGTGATGCGGAATCTCCAGGGGCCATACTCGGTGTCCAGCAGGACCTCGCCGTCCCCGGCGGCGGCGCGGCGCAGGGCCTCCCAGTCCTGGTCCGTCACGCTGCCGTGAATCAGGACGAGTTCGTTTCGAACGGGCGTCTGGGTCCCCACGACGATGCGGGTGCTGAGCTGCTCCATGTCCCCAGCTTAGCGGGCAGCGCCCGAGGGCCGATCAGGCATGAAGTTCAAGTGAGAGGTCTCTCACCCCAGCTGAGGGCCCCGTCAGGCGGCGGTCAAGCGGGGAGGGCAGAGTGGGCGCATGAAGGTTCTCACTCCCCTGAAGGCCCTCTGCGCCCTGCTGGTCGGCACGGCGAGCGCCGCGCCCGTCATCAGCGCGCAGAGCATCATCGTGAACCCGGTGCCCACCAACCTCAGCGTGAAGGTCTGGACCGACCGCGACAGTAGCGGCGCCCAGGCGCCGGGCTACACGCCGGGCGAGCGCATCCGGCTGTACACCAGCGTGAACCAGGACGCCTACGTGTACCTGTTCAACGTGGACCCCCAGGGCAACGTCGACCTGATCCTGCCCAACAAGTACCAGGGCGGCGGCAACTTCCTGAAGGCGAACACCACCCGCGCCTTTCCCTCGCCCGGCGACCCCTTCACCTTCGACGTCTCCACCCCCTACGGCCTGAACAAGGTGCTGGCGCTGGCGAGCCGCACGCAGCTCAACCTCGACCAGATCGCCTCCTTCAAGTCGCAGCAGAATTCGTTTGCCACCGTGAATGTCAAGGGCCAGCAGCAGCTCGCCCAGGCGCTGAGCATTGTCGTCAAGCCCGTCGAGCAGACGAGCTGGATCAGCGACACCGCGTACTACACCGTCGTCTCCCCTGCTGGGAACACGGGGGGCGGCTCGGCCACGCCGCTGCTGGTTCCGGCCCCCGCCACGTCGGCACCGGCACGCCCCAACCCCATTCAGCCCGCGCCCACCGCCAAGGCCCTGTCGGTGCAGGTCCAGCCGACCACCCCGCAGCCCGCGCCGTTGCCCAACGTGCGCGACTGGCAGACCACTGTTGAGCGCCAGGGCAGCCTGAGCGCCGTCTATACCGAGTACGCCGCCCGCCTGCGCGCCGAGGGGTACACCCAGACGAGTTCCCGCCAGACCGGCAACCACATCCGGGGCGAGTTCCGCAAGGGCGACGGTCGCGCCACCCTGGAAGTCAAGCAGAAGGGCAGCCGCTTCGAGATCAAGGTCACCCGCCGCTGAGTCCTTTCCATATCCGCCGCTCCAGAGTTGGGGCGGCGGTTTTGTTTCGGCTTCTGGCCCTCACAGCCTGGCAGAGGCTGGGCTCGCAGAAACAGGACGGAGGTCTGCGTCTGTCCCGGCGCCTTCAACCACTGGTGTGTGACGCGCCCTGAGCGGGGATTGTGCCAGGGCCGCTTCGCCGTAAGCCGTCGGGCCAAGGGTTCAGACTTCGGTGGAACGCCCCTCTCCCCAGACGTTCGACCCCTTGCCTTTCTCCTAATTCCGAGTAGGCTAGTCAGGTATCGGGGGTACGATGGAAGAACGAGGCTTGAACGAACTGAACCCCGGCGAGGCGGCCCACGTGGTCACGCTGGACCCCCGGCACCCCCTGCGGCGGCGGCTGCTGGAACTGGGTTTCGTGCGGGGGGCGCGGGTGGCCGTGGTGCGCCGGGCACCGATGGGTGATCCGGTCGAGGTGCGGGTGAACGGAACCGATCTGGCGCTGCGGGCGCAGGACCTGCGCGGCATCCGGGTGCGGGCATGACCACGCTGCCGCCCGCGCCCCCGCCGGATCTGCTCGTGCCGGACGAGGCCGCCTGTGCGACCACGTTGGAACGGCTGCGCGCCGCCCGGGAGCCGCGCGTCGTGGTGGTCGGGAACCCAAACGTCGGCAAGACGACACTCATCAACGCGGTGGCGGGCACCCGGCTCAAGGTCGGCAACTGGTCGGGCGTGACGGTCGAGAAGCGCGAGGCCCGTTTGAACCACGCGGGCCGCCCCGTCTACCTGCTCGACCTGCCGGGCGCGTACTCGCTGAGCCCCCACACCCCCGAGGAACTCATCACCCGCACGGCCCTGCTCGACGAGGCGCCGGACGCGGTGATCAACGTGCTGGACGCCGGGAACCTGGAGCGCAATCTCTACCTCACGCTGCAACTCCTCGACTTCCGGGTGCCGCTGGCGGTCGCGCTGAATCTGGTGGACGAGGCGCGCGACAAGGGCCTCACGGTGGACCCGGCGGCGCTGTCGCGGGCGCTGGGCGTGCCCGTGGTCGAGACGGTGGCGAGCCGGGGCGAGGGCACCGGGAAGCTGCTGGACCAGGCGCTCTCGGGGGCGACGCTGGGCATCGGCGTGCGCTACCCAGAGGCGGTTGAGAGTGCCGTGGCCGACCTCACCGGACGCATGGCCGAACTCCCAACCCTGCCCCCGCACGCGCACCGCTACCTGGCGCTGGCGCTGCTGGAGGGGGACCCCAGCGTGCGCGGGCGGCTGGCGGCGACCGGCCACGCACCGCTGCTCGACGCGGCGGACGCGCACCTCGCCGCGCTGGAGACGGAGGGGGTGGACGCCCTCATCGAGATCGCGGAGGCGCGGTATGCGCGGGCGGGGGACCTGGCGCGGGTGGCCGTGCCCCAGGCGGAGGCGCGGCGCACCCTCAGCGAGCGGCTGGACCGCCTAGCGCTGCACCCGTGGCTGGGCATTCCCCTCTTCCTGGCGCTGGTCCTGCTGGTGTTCCGGCTGACCTTCAGCGTGGCCTCTCCCTTCGTGGACCTGATCGGGGGACCGCTGCAGGGGACGGTGAGCGGCTGGGCGGCAGCGGCCCTGGGCTGGTTCCCCCTGGCACGCGACCTCGTGGTGGGGGCGATCATCCCCGGCGTGGGCACGGTGCTGAGCTTCCTGCCCACCCTGCTCGTGCTGTACCTCGCCATGAGTTTCCTGGAGGACAGCGGCTACATGGCCCGCGCCGCCTTCCTGATGGACCGGGCGATGCGCGGCGTGGGGCTGGATGGGCGGGCCTTCATCCCGCTGATCCTGGGGTTCGGGTGCAACGTGCCTGCCGTGTACGCGACCCGCACGCTGGAGCGGCGCAGCGACCGGCTGCTCGTCAGCATGATCCTCCCGTTCATGAGCTGCTCGGCGCGGCTGCCGGTGTACGTGGTGTTCGCCGCCGCGCTGTTTCCGCGTCACGGAAGCCTCCTCGTCTGGGCGCTGTACGTGCTGGGCATGGCGGTCGCCTTCCTCTTCGCCCTGCTGCTGCGCCGCACCGCCCTGCCCGCCGAGGGGGGCGGGGTGCTGCTGGAACTGCCGCCCTACCGCTTCCCCGCCTGGAAGGTGCTGTGGAAGCACGCCTGGCGCCGCACGGCGAGCTTTGCGAAGAGAGCGCGCACCACCGTGCTGGCGACCGTGGCGGGCGTGTGGCTGCTGCTCGCCATCCCGGTCGTGGCGGGGGGCCAGTTCGCCACCGTCCCCCCGCAGGACAGCCTCTTCGGGCGGGTCAGCCAGGCGGTCTCGCCCGTCTTCGCACCGCTGGGCTTCGGGAACTGGCAGGCGACGGGGGCGCTCGTGCCCGGCTTCGTCGCCAAGGAGGTCGTGGTGGGCACCCTGGGGCAGATTTACCTGGGCGAGCAGGCCGAGGCTCCGGCCCCGCTGGGTCTGTTCGCCGGAGTGGGGCAGGCCGCGACTGCCACCTGGGACGCGATCAAGGCGAGCGTCTTGGCCCTGCCCACCGTTCTCGCCCTGCCCAGTCTCGGCGCCGACACCTCTGCCGACGCGCAGACGCCCCTTGCGGCGGCCCTGGCGCGGGCCTTCAGCCCGGCGGGCGCGCTGGCGTACCTTGTGTTCGTGCTGCTGTACACGCCCTGTATTGCCACCGTCGGCGCGCTGGCGCAGGAGCACGGGCGGCGAGTGGCGTGGACCACGGTCGCCTACCAGCTCGCCACCGCCTGGGTCATGGGTTTCCTCGTCTACCAGATCGCGTCGAGGCTGCTGTGACCACGCCGCTGGCCGCCATCCTCGGCGCGGTGTCGGGGGAGCCGCGCACCCCCGCCGAACTCGCCCGCACCCTGGGGAGCAGTGAGGCGGCCCTGACAGGGATGCTGCGGACCCTGCAAGCGGGGGGCTACGTGCAGGAGGCTGTACCGGAGCAGGAGGGCTGCGCCTGTGGCCCCTGCGCCCTGAAGAGCCTGTGCCGCAACGTGGGTGGGGAGGCCGCCCCTTTGCACCTGCTGAGGCTCACCCCACGGGGCGAGGCTTACCTGAAGCGGGTGCGCTGAGGGAAATGCCAGAGGGGCGGACTCAATGCGTAATCCGCCCCCTCACTGCTGAATTCACACCACGATGCGCCGGAACGCGCCGTCCTCGCCCACGACGGGGAGCTGGCCGTACATCAGTTCCTGCTCGACCACCCGGGCCACGTCCTCGCCGAGTTGCACCGCGTCGCGCTTCTCGCTCTCCAGCGGCTCGGCGATCACGTCGAAACCGCGCAGGGCGTTCACGTCCTGGTGGCGCACCTCGACGCGGAAGGTGCCGTCGTCCACATGCGGGGTGATCGTCAGCCCCTCAGGGTGGTCGTAGGTGAAGGCGGCCTGGAAGGCGGTCAGGGTATCTTGCAGGTTCATTCGCGCGGTCATGGGGGCAGTGTGCCTTTCCTTCACTGGGACGGGGTGAAGGGCCGGTAAAGACCAGGCCTATACTGGCCGCACATGACGACTCCCCCCCCCGCCGCCGCGCGCGTCAGCCCGTGGGTGCTGTCCGCGTTCTGGTTCGGCACCGCGTTTCACTGGCTCCTGCTGCTCCTGATCCTGATGCCCGCCAACGTCGTGCGCTTCGTGGGCGAGGGGCAGAAGGGCACTTATCTGGGCACCCTGACTGCCGTAGGGGCCGTGATGGCGCTCGTGCTGCCGCCGATCATTGGGGCGCGCAGTGACCGCACGGGGAGGCGGCTGCCGTACATCCGGCTGGGACTGGGCGTGAACCTGGCGGGCCTGGCGGTGATGGCCTTCGCCGCTACGGCGCTGGTGGGTCTGGGGGGCTTCTGGGTATACGTCCTTGGCTTCCTGCTCGTGCAATTCGGGAATAACTACGCGACGGCGCCCTACAGCGCCCTGATCCCGCAACTTGTGCCACCCGAGCAGCGTGGGCGCTACAGCGGCGTCATGGGGCTGCTTCAGGCGGTCGGGCAACTGCTGGGGGCGGTGACGGCGTTTGTGGTCGGCCTGCTGAAGCTCCCCGTGCTCGTCTCCTTCGCACTGATCGCCCTAGTGCTGTTCGTGCCCGCCCTGATCACGCTGCGCGGGGTGCCGGAGAGGGAAGGGCCACCCGCCCACACCCCGGCCCAGCCCGCTCTCTCGTGGCGGCAGCTCTTCGCGTACCAGCCTTTCCTGTGGGTGTTCGTCACGCGGGTGCTGTTCGCCCTCGGGCAGTACAGCGTGCAACCCTTCCTCCAGTACTACAACGTGGACGTGCTGCGCCAGCGCGACCCGGCGACCAGCACCTCGATCATGCTCGTATGCATCATTGTTGGGAGCATCGCCTCTGCGCTCATCGGTGGGCGGATCAGCGACCGGGTGGGCCGCAAGCCGGTGATCTACGTAGCGGGGAGCGCGATGGCGGCGGCGGCGCTGCTGCTGCTCGTCGCGCCGTCCTACCCGACGGCACTGGCCCTCGCCGTGTTCTTCGGGCTGGGCTTCGGGGCGTTTACGAGTGTGGACTGGGCGCTGGGCAGCGACGCCATGCCCAGCGCGAGCAGCTACGCGCGGGACATGGGCATCTGGCACGTGGCCTTCGTGGCGCCGCAGCTTTCCAGCGCGCCGCAGGGAGCCCTTCTGGACTGGGGCAACGCACAGGGGGGAAACCTCGGCTATACGCTCGTCTTCGGCATCGCGGCGCTGTTCTTCCTGCTCGGCGTGGTCCTTGTGCGGAACGTGCCGGAAGTCATGCGGGGGCGGGCTCACGCAACCTGACGGCAACCTTTAGACGGTGCCCATCTCACCAAAGGGGGTGAGCTCGGCCATGACATGCTTCGTGCTATGGAGCAACAACACGAACACCCCAGCCGCGAGGAAACGATCAAGGAGATGGCTGCCGTCATGAAGAACGTCAAGTTTGCCATGTTGACGGTCATGACCGAGGACGGCCACCTGCAAGCCCACCCGATGACCACCCAGCAGACCGAGTTCGACGGCGACGTGTGGTTCATCGGCGGCAGGGACACCCAGCAGGTGCAGGCCATGGCCGCCCGCCCGCAGGTCAATGTGAGCTACGCCGACCACGGCAAGGGCGCTTACGTCAGCATCAGCGGCGCCGCGCAGCTCGTCGAGGACCGCGCCAAATTGGAGGAGCTGTGGACGGACGCTTACAAGGCGTACTTCCCAGGCGGCATCGACGATCCCTCGGTCCAGCTTGTGAAGATTGAGGCGCAGGGTGGCGAGTACTGGGGCAGCGACGGCAAGCTCAAGAACATGTTCCAGCAGGCCCGGGCGGCGATCACGGGCAAGCCCGCCACCGACCTGGGGACGAACGAGACGGTCGAGTTCTAAAGGGCAACGGAGCGGAGGCGCGGGAGCACCAGCCCGCGCCTCCGCCCTGTTCCCTCCGTCCTCTCCCCGGACCCCAGGCCGTATCCTCGGGCCTGTGACCGCCGCCCTTCCCCATTCCACCCCGGCCCAGACAAGACGTGCGCTGGCCGGGGTCATGCTCACGGTGGCCCTGTGGGGCGGGAACGTCGTGCTGCTCAAGGCGCTGCTGGTCCGCGGCCACCTGAACGCCGAGACGATCAACGTGGGGCGCTTCCTGATCGCCGGGCTGGTCCTCGTGGCCCTCAGCGTGCGGGCGCACGGCTGGCCCCGCTGGAACGGGCGGACCTGGGCCCAGGTGGCCCTGGTCGGCCTGCTGGGAAATACGCTGTTTCAGGCGTTCTTTCTGACAGGCATCCGTGCCAACCCCGCAGGCGTGGCCGGGCTGGTGAATGGCCTGGTGCCCGTGCTCGTCGTACCGCTCGGGTTGCTGCTGGGGCAACGGGCCTCGGGGCGACAGGTCGGCGGAGTGCTGCTCGCCTTCGCGGGGCTGATGGGGCTGCTTGCCGTCACGTTGCAACCCGGCATGTCGGTCACCCTGGGAGGCTTCGGGTGGATCATCGCGGCGGCGACCGTCTGGGCGTTGTACACGCTCTGGAACCGCCCGCTGGGGGAACGGGTGGGCGGCATTCCCTTCGTGGCCTTCAGCCTGGTGCTGGGGTGTGTGCCCTACGTGCTGTGGGCCGTCCCGCACCTGACGTTTCCGGGGGACGCGCCGCCCTGGGCCTGGGTTGGGGTCGCCCTCAGCGCCCTGGGGGCGAACGTCATCGCCTACCTGGGCTGGGCGAACGGTGCCCGGGTACTGGGTGCGGCGCGCACGAGCGTCTGGAACACGCTGGCCCCCGCCGTCGCGCTGGGGCTAAGCGCCGCCGTGCTGCACGAGCGCCTGCCGCCCGCCGTGTGGCTGGGCGCCGGGGTCATTCTGGCCGGGGCCGCCCTCGCCAACTGGCCGGGGGCCCCTCGGGTTGGGGGAAAAGCGCGGCCTGAGTAACCCGTGCTGCTCTTCAGTCGAGCTTGAAGTCGATCACCGGCGGCTGCCGCTCGCCCTCGTCGCCTTCAGGCTTGGCGTCCTCTTTTGGTTGCTCCGGGGACGGCTGGGCCGCGACCTGCTGCAGGGGCTCGGCGGGCGGTGTCTGCTCCTGGGTCGGCGTGCGCCCGCCCCTCGCGGCCGACTCCTGGGCGGCGCGGCGGGCGGCGATCAGGATGGAGTCGACCTCGGCGGGGCTGAGCAGGCCCTTGTTCTGAAGGGTGCTGAGGATCGCCAGGGCGAGTTTGCGGACGTACTCGGCGTCAGTAGGGGGAGGGGTGGGCACGTCTGGCCGCGTCATGCCCGCACCCTAGCGCGAATGGGGGCCAGGAGGGGCAAACTGCCCCACAGGACGGAGGTAGTCTGAGGGCACCTTCACCCCCCCCAGGAGCAGAGGCAGGCATTCGGCCAACCGGAACACAAAAGACGGAACGCCCAGACACGGGTGTTATCCTGTGAGCCGTCTGAAAAGGTGGCGTGAAGCTTCACCCACACGGCAACCCGCCGTCCTCTCCGGGCAAAGACGGAGAGGCGCAAGAGGAGGAAGAGGGAATGTACCGAGGAAGAGAGGGGCAGTGGGCCTGGATGCTTCACCGCCTGTCCGGGCTGGCGATTCTGGCCTACCTGCTGATCCATGTCATCAGCATCAGCCTGTTCGTGTTCGGCGAGCGGGCCTACATGGCGGTTCACACCACCTATGAGCTGCCGATCTTCAGCCTGGGCCTGATCGCGGTCACCGCCGGAGTCGTGTACCACTCCCTGAACGGCCTGCGGATCATCATGATGGACTTCACCGGGCGGGGCGTGGCCTACCAGCGCCAGATGTTCTACGCGGTGCTGGGCCTGACCGTGCTTGCCACGGCCTACACCGCCTTCGTGGTGATCGGCCGACTGATCGGGGGCGAGGCATGATCCGCGCCCGCACCCTCACCGACGCCCGGCAGCAGGCGCACTCGAACGCCGAGCTGAACTGGTGGATCTTCATGCGGATCAGCGGCTTGGTCCTGGTGTTCCTGATCCTGGGTCACATCTACATGACCTTCATCCAGGTCAGCGAGTCCGACGCCACGTACATCGCGGTCGTCAACAAGCTGCAACAGCCCGCCTGGAAGTTCTACGACTGGCTGATCCTATCGCTCTCCATGCTGCACGGGGTGAACGGCGCGCGGTACTCCATCGAGGACTACGTGCGCTCGCGGCCCAACCGCGCGTGGGTGAAGACCATCTTCTACACGATCAGTGCCCTGATCTTCACGCTGGGCACCATCGGCCTCTTCTCGATCTAAAGGACCGTACATGCACCATCGTTACGACGTACTGGTGGTCGGCGCGGGCGGCGCGGGACTCATGGCCGCCCTCTACGCCGCCAAGGGCAACGTGTCGGTTGCCTGCATCTCCAAGCTCTACCCCACCCGGTCCCACACCGGCGCGGCCCAGGGCGGCATCGGCGCCGCGCTCGGCAACGTGCAGGAAGACCACTGGGAATGGCACATGTTCGACACCGTCAAGGGCGGGGACTACCTCACCGACCAGGACGCGGCCGAGATCTTTTCCAAGGACATCATCGAGGCGGTGTACGAGCTCGAGCACATGGGCCTGCCCTTCTCGCGCACCCCGGAGGGCAAGATCGCCCAGCGCAAGTTCGGTGGCCATACCCGCGACTTCGGCAAGGCGGCGGTCGAGCGCAGTTGCTACGCCAAGGACCGCACCGGGCACATGATTCTGCAGACGCTCTACCAGCAGAACGTGAAGGCCGGGACCACCTTCTACAACGAGTTCCACGTCACCGACCTCATCATCGAGAACGGGCGCTGCTGCGGCGTGGTGGCCTACCACCTCGCATCCGGCGAGATTCACACCTTCCACGCCAAGGCCGTGATCCTGGCAGCGGGCGGGTACGGGCGCATCTACAAGATCACCTCGAACGCGCTGACGCTGACGGGCGACCTGATGAGCATCTACTACCGCAAGGGCCTGCCGCTGGAGGACATGGAGTTCTACCAGTTCCACCCGACGGGCCTGGCGAAACTCGGCATCCTGGTGACCGAGGGGATTCGCGGCGAGGGCGGCATCCTGCGCAACGCGCAGGGCGAGCGCTTCATGGAGCGGTACGCGCCGACCATCAAGGATCTCGCCCCGCGCGACATCGTCTCGCGCTCGATCATCACCGAGATCCGCGAGGGGCGCGGCGTCGGCCACGACAAGGACGCCGTCCACATCGACCTGACGCACCTGCCGCGCGAGGTCATCGAGGGCAAGCTCGCGGAGATCACCGACCTCGCACGCACGTACCTGGGGCAGGACCCGGTGAAGGATCTTGTCGCCGTGCAGCCGACCGCGCACTACGCGATGGGCGGCATCCCGACCGACGTGAACGGGCTGTGCCTGGCGGACGGGGCGGGCACCAGCGTCGAGGGGCTGTACGCGGCGGGCGAGCAGGCCTGCGTGTCGCTGCACGGGGCGAACCGCCTGGGCACCAACAGCCTCGGCGACCTGATCGTCTTCGGGCGCCGGGCGGGCATCTTCGCTGCCGAGTACGCCCGCGCGGCCGGATATCCCGAGATGCCGGAGAACCCCGAGCGCGACTCCATCGAGCTGTTCGAGCGCCTGCGGAACGCCAGCGGCAAGGACAACGCCGCCACCATCCGCCGCGAGTTGCAGGAGTCGATGATGAACAACGTCGGCATCTTCCGCAACGGGCCGGATATGGAGAAGCAGGTCGAGATCGTCAAGGAACTCAAAACCCGCTACCGCAACGTCAGCGTGACCGACCCCAGCCAGCGCTACAACAGTGAGCTGATGGAGGCGCTGGAACTGGGCTTCATGCTTGACTGCGCGGAGGCCGCGACCGCCAGCGCCCTGAACCGCCGGGAGTCGCGCGGCGCCCACGACCGCGAGGACTACCCCGAGCGCGACGACACCAATTGGCTCAAGCACACCATGGCCTACCAGGACCTGAACAACCCCGGCAACGTGCTCATCGGCTACAAGGAAGTCGCCCTCAAGGGCTACACCCGGGCCTTCGAGCCCAAGCCGCGCGTGTACTGAGGCCGAGTAAGGAACCCACATGGCAGAACAACACGTCCCCATCGACACCTACACCACGCCCGCGATGCGCGTGAACGTCAAGGTTCTGCGCTTCAACCCGGAGAAGGACAAGAAGGCCCACTGGGAGACCTACCCGGTGGACGCCCAGCCCTCCGACCGGGTGCTCGACCTCCTGAATTACATCAAGTGGTATGTCGACCCCACCCTGACCTTCCGCCGCTCGTGCGGACACGGCATCTGCGGCAGCGACGCGATGCTGATCGCCGGGCGCAACCGGCTGGCCTGCAAGACGCTGCTGCGCGACGTGGTGAAAAACGGCGGCACCCTGACCGTCGAGCCCATCCGCGGCCTGAAGGTCGAGAAGGACCTGCTGGTCGACATGGAGCCCTTCTTCGACTCGTACCGGGCGATCATGCCGTACTTCATCAACGAGAGCCCGCCACCTGCCGCCGAGCGGCTCCAGTCGCCCGAGCAGGCCGAGCGCATGGCGCACTCCAGCAACTGCATCCTGTGCGCAAGCTGCACGACCTCCTGCCCGATCTTCTGGGTGAATGGCAGCTACCTCGGCCCGGCGGCTATCGTGCAGGCGCACCGCTTCATCTTCGACAGCCGCGATCAGGCGACCAACCAGCGCCTGAACATCATGAACCAGAACACCGGCGTGTGGCGCTGCCGCACCGCCTACAACTGCACGGAGGCCTGCCCGCGCGACATCCCGATCACCACGCTGATTGAGGAAGTCAAGCGCGCGGTGATGTACCAGCAGTCGTAAGGCGATCAGCAAGGACGAGGGGCGGAAGCGCAGACTTCCGCCTCTTCTCTTTGGCGTGTGGGAACGCTCAAGCCGGGCTGAGGCGGCCCCGTCCTTTTCGCCCCGGGCTTCCCTTACTGTCAGGGCCATGACGACGGGCGAGCTGGGGCGGGACGTGGAGCATGCGGACGCCGACCGGCGCTGGATGCATGGCGGCGTTCTGCTGGGACTGGGCCTCGGGGGATTTTTTGACGGGATCGTCATTCACCAACTGCTGCAATGGCATCACATGCTCAGCGCCGTCTATCCACACGACACACCGGGGAACCTGCGGGCGAACACGCTCGCCGACGGGCTCTTCCACCTGGTCGCCTACCTCTTCACCCTGCTGGGCACCGCCCTGCTGTGGAGCGGGCTGCGGGGCAGGCATCCCGCCTGGCCGACCTCCGCCTTCGTCGGCACGCTGCTCTTCGGCTTCGGGCTCTTCAACGTGGTCGAGGGCCTGATCGACCACCAGATTCTGGGCATCCACCACGTCCGCCCGGGGCCATACCAGCTCGCCTACGACATCGGCTTTCTGATCTGGGGCGCAGCGATGCTGTTGGTGGGCTGGGGGTTGATGCGGAATGCGCGGGCGGCGAACGGGTAAGGCAAAGGGGGCCACACCTCCCGCAGTTGGCCCCTCTCCGATGCTCGCCCTCAGAACTGCATCACGTACCGCGTCCCGTCGTTCCCGGTGCAGTCGCCGATGCCGTGTTCGCGTTCGTCGACCTGAAGGGTGCAGCTCAGCGTCCGGGGATTGGCCCCAGCGGTCTTGGCGATCAGGTTCCCGGCGCGCAGGGTGGCGCGCGGTTCGGGCGGGGTCCCCAGGAAGACGCCATATCCAGTGGAGGTGTTCCCGTTCGACTGCCCGGACCCGAAGGCGATGCCAAAATTCAGGCTGGAAGACGCCGGAGCCACCGCCACGCCCTCCAGTAGCGCGGTGCGGCCCGCGTAGGTCTGCCCGCCGATCACGATGGTGGTATTGTTCCCGCCGAAGGGGTCCCCTGCCCTCGTCCGCAGGGCGCCGGGCAGGAAGGTCACCGTCCCCTCCGCCCCGGTGCTGGCGTTCACGATGCGGCCGATGGTAGAGGCGGTGTAGGTGGGCGCGCAGGAGGCAAGTAACGCCGCGCACCCCAGGGCGATCAGCGGGATTTTGGGCATGGGTCCAGTGTAGGCGGCCTTTCTGACGGCTTGGCGGGAATCCGCTCAAGCCCGCATCATCTGGCCGCCCTCAGTGCGGCGCGGCGGGCGTTCCCGCCGGAAAGCCGCTGCTCTGCACGACGTCGTGGATCTCCAGCACGTTTGGGCCGCTGAACGCCTCGCGCGGCAGGCTGCCGCTGCGCGCGTGCCCCTGGCGGAAGGCGTCGGAGGTCGTCCACGCCTCGAACGCTTCCCGCGACTCCCAGAAGGTCAGGACGACGAAGGGCTCGCCCTCCTTCGTGGGCCGCAGGACGTGATTGGCGATGAAACCGGGCATGCCGTCCACCAGCCTGGCACGGTCGCGGAACCTCTGCTCGAACTGGTCGTGGTACTCCGGGCTGACGTAGATGCGGTTGGCGACGGTGATCATGGCGCTTCCTCCCCGGCTAGCGAGTGGCGAAGTCGTGGACGAACTGCTCCTGGGCCGCGTTCTCTATCGCGCCGGGCCGGGCCTCGCGCACCCGCGCTATCGCCTGCCCCGGCGGCATTCCCGCCTGGGTGAGCAGGCAGGCGGCGGTCAGCCCCGCCCGGCCCAGCCCGCCCCGGCAGTGGACGACGACCAGACGCCCATCGAGCAGGTGCTCCATCAGCTCGTCGAGAAGGGCGAAAAAGGCGGGCAGGTCAGCCGGAATGTCGCCGTCGCGGATGGGGCAGCCCACCACCGTCAGGCCCCGCTCCCCCGTCAGGGTGTGGTAGTCGGGAATGCCCAGCAGGTCGAACTCATGGGCCTCGATGAGCGGCGCGAGGACGTTCACGCCCTCCTGGGCCAGCCGGTCGAGGTCCGCCGCCAGGTCCCGGTCGTGCGTCACGCCCGCCTGAAGGACGCTGGCCCCCTTCTTGCCGGGGGCGAAGGTCAGCCCCAGCCGTCCCGGCCACAACGCCGTGTCGATCCAGTCCACGCGGATGGGGTGGGTCTCGCTCGTCACCGGCTCAGCCCTCCCGCAGCCAGCGCGCGGCGTCCAGCGCATGGTAGGTGATGATCGCGTCCGCCCCGGCGCGGCGCATCCCCGTCAGCGTCTCCAGCACCGTGCGGCGCTCGTCCATGTAGCCCGCCTGCACGGCGGCCTTTACGAGCGCGTACTCGCCGCTGACATTGTAGGCGACGAGGGGCAGGTCGAAGGAGTCGCGCAGCAGCCGGATCATGTCGAGGTACGCCAGCGCGGGCTTGACCATCAGGTAGTCGGCGCCCTGCTCGGCGTCCAGGCGGGCCTCGCGCAGGGCCTCCCGCTCGCCGCCCGCCGGGTCCATCTGGTAGGACGCCCGGTTGCCCACGCTGGGCGCGCTGCCCGCCGCGTCGCGGAAGGGACCGTAGTAGGCGCTGGCGTACTTCACCGCGTAGGCCATGACGGGCACGTGCTCGTACCCCGCCGCGTCGAGGGCCGCACGGATGGCGCCCACCTGACCGTCCATCATCGCGCTGGGCGCCACCACATCCGCCCCGGCCCGCGCCTGCGACACCGCCGTCTGCGCCAGCAATTCCAGCGCCGCGTCGTTGTCCACCGTCCAGTCGCCGTCCGCCGTCTGGCACAGCGGCCCGCAGTGCCCGTGGTCGGTGTACTCGCACAGGCAGGTGTCGGTGATCACGGTGACCTCCGGCAGCGCGGCCTTGATCGCCGCCGCGGCGCGCTGGATCACGCCGCCCTCGGCGTAGGCCTGGCTGCCCTGCGGGTCCTTGTGGTCGGGGATGCCAAAGAGGATCACGCTGGTGATGCCCAGCTCGCGCGCGGTCCGCGCCTGCTCCACGGCCCCCCCGACACTGTGGCGGCTCACGCCCGGCATGGTGGAAATGGGCTCTTCCGTCTCCTGCTCGTGGACGAAGATGGGGTGGATGAAGTGCGACGGCGACAGGGTCACCTCGCGGATCAGGGCGCGCAGGCCAGCAGTGCGGCGAAGGCGGCGGGGGCGGTCGAGCATGGGGGCAGGCTAGCGCAGGCGGGGAAGGGGGATTGGGAGCGGGGCGCGGTGTGGAGGCCCCTCCCGCGTCCTAGACGACGAAGGCCCGCACGCCCCCCTTCCGGCAGCCCCGCAGAAGATTTTGCCGCGTGAGGGCAACCACCTCCGGGTCGGGATGGGCGAGGGTGAGGACGGTGCGGGCGCGACCTGTGGCGTCCACTCCGCTTCGGGCATGGAGGACGGCGCCGCCAGGCGTGGCGAGCAGGGCGGCCAGCACGTCGTCGTCCAGTCCGCCTGGCAGCGTGACGTGCTCCGACACCTCTCCCCCACCCGCCATCAGGCGTGCCCCAGGCGGCGGGCGGCATCCTTCGCCGCGTCCTCGCCCCAGACCCGCGCGGCGACGGCGAGAGCGGCGTGCAGGGCGGGGAGGCCACCGGGGGTGGTCGTCAGCCCATCATCCGTGACCACCTCGCCGGGACGCACCCCGTCCGGGGCATAGCCCCAGAGCGTGTCGGCGAGGTCAGCGGGTCCTCCCACCGTATGGCCCCGCAACGTGCCCGCGTCGCCCAGAAGCAGGAGGCCACTGCCGCTCGCCCCGGTCGGCAGGGCGGCGTGGCGGGCCAGGAATTCGCGCAGCAGGGGATCACGGGTCGCCTTCTGCGCCCCGGGGCCCCCGGGGACGAGCAGGCCAGCGGGGTCGGGCAGCGCCGCATACTGCACATGCGGCGTACTCACCAACCCCCCGGCGGTCACGATGCTCGCCCGCGAGCGGTTGACGGTCCGGGTTGCCTCCTCCCCCCCGCACAGGCGACACACCGCGACCATGAGGCCCAGTTCGAGTTCGCTGACGCCCACGTAGACCGGAATGGCGACGACGGGGCCAGCCACGTCCGTCATGGCCGCAGGGGCTGCACCCGGTACACCCGGCGCGCGTCGGGGGGGCCGACCTCGCCCCGCTCCAGCAACAAGGTCGCCGCCTCGGGCGAGAGGCGCTCGACGTGCACCAGGTAGGTGTGCAGGGTGGCGGGGCTGTCGAAGCGGCGGGGGTGGGGATCACCCTCCACCCGCAGGTCCAGCCAGGCGATAGCCGTTCCAGGAACGGCGCCCTTCATAGTTCGCGCAGGTCCTCCCACAGTTGCCAGCCCACGCCCTCGGGGGTGGCGTCCAGCAGGGGATTCAAGGCCTCGCTGGCCTTTTCGGCGTCCCCGTGCAGGTCCTCGCCCCCCGGTTTGTCGTCGTACAGGCGCAGGACAGTGAACTGGTAGAAGAGCTGCCCGGCGGTCGGTTCGCCGTTCTCGAAAAAGGCGAAGGGGGGGTTCACGGCGTCCCACAGCACGTGCGCCTCGTCGAGTTCGTGGGGCAGGTAGTGTTCCAGGTCCACGTCGGCGTCCTTGGGGTGCCACAGGTAGCCCTGGAGCAGGCGCACGGCAGCGCGGCCCCCGGCGGCCCCGTGGTCTTCAGTGGTGCTCATCGCCCCGCAGCATACCCGGTCCGGGCCAAGGCGGAAGGTCATAAGGAAGGATTCAAGGGCGCCTCCGCCTCCTGGGCAGCAGACGCAGGCCCAGCAACACGGCGAGGATCAGCGCTGCCACCAGCGGGGCCGTGTGATCCTTTTTCACCCCCCACCAGTAGTGCAGCGCCCCCAGTCCGGCGGCCAGGTAGACGAGGCGGTGCAGGCGTTGCCAGGCGGGGAAGCCCATCCGCCGCACGGAATCCCGCGTGCTCGTGAGGACGAGGGGCACGAGCAGCACGAGCGCCGCAAAACCCGCCGTCACGAAGGGCCGCTCCAGCACGTCCTCCAGCAGCAGCCCGGGCGAGAAGCCGTGGTCGAGGAGGTAGATCAGGAAGTGCAGCGCCGCGTACCCGAAGGCGAGCAGGCCGAGGGCCTTCCGAACACGGGCGGGCCAGGTCCAGCCGGTCAGGAGGCGCAAGGGCGTGCAGGCGAGCGAGAGGAGGAGCAGGGCGAGCGCGAGCAGCCCAGTCTGGAGGGTCGCCCGCTGGACGGGGTTGGCCCCGAGCGCCCCCGTCACCGCGTCCAGGGCGAGCACGAGGGCGGGCAGCACTCCGCCAGCTACCACGCCCGGCTCCAGCCAGGGAAGCGGGAAGGCGCGGCGGGGGGTAGAACGTGAACTTGAGGCGGCCCGGCTCATCAGAAGAAGCGGCGCAGGTCCATGCCCTGATACAGATGCGCCACCTGTTCGGCGTACCCATTGAAAGGCAGGGTGGGGCGGCGGCGCAGTTCGCCGATGCGCCGCTCGGTCGCCTGGCTCCAGCGGGGGTGGGGCACGGCGGGGTTCACGTTCGCGTAGAAGCCGTACTCGTCGGGGGCGGCCAGCGCCCAGGTCGTCTGCGGCTGCTCGCGGGTGAGGGTGACGCGGACGACCGCCTTGATGCTCTTAAAGCCGTACTTCCAGGGCACGACGAGCCGCAGCGGCGCCCCGTTCTGGTTGGGCAGGACGCGGCCATCCAGCCCCACCGCCATCAGGGTGAGGGGGTGCAGCGCCTCGTCCAGCCGCAGGCCCTCCACATAGGGCCAGTCGAGGATGGGGCTGCGCTGGCCGGGCATCTGGGCGGGGTCGTCCAGAGCGGTGAACCGCACATACTTCGCCTGCCCCGTCGGCTCGACCCTCCGCAGCAGGGCCGCCAGGGGAAAGCCCAACCAGGGCATCACCATCGACCAGCCCTCCACACAGCGCATGCGGTAGACGCGGTCTTCGAGGGGGAACCAGGACTGCAACGTATCGATGTCCACCCGCACGGGCTTCCGCACCTCGCCATCAATCAGGACCGTCCAGGGCCGCGTCTTCAGGCTTCCGGCGAGGCGGGCGGGGTCGTCCTTGCCCAGGCCGAACTCGTAGTAGTTGTTGTAGCTCGTGGCCTGTGCCCAGGGGGTGACCGCCTCGGTGGTGTCGTAGGGGCCGGTGGGACGGCGGGCCTGCACCAGGGGCTCCCCCGCCGCCTCGCTCGCCCCGGGACGGCGCGTGAGCAGTTCCAGGCCGCCGCCCAGCGCGAGGGCCGTGCCGGTGAAAAGGGCGGCGTTTTTCAGGAACTCGCGGCGCGGGCGAACGGGATCAGGGGCGCCGGGCTCATCACGTTCGGGGGATGGGGGGGTCATGGGGTCTCCTCCTCACAGGTATACGCCCTTCCCCGGGGTTCGGTTCAGTGGCCGTTCTCCCCCTGCGCCTCCAGAAGCGCGAGCGCGTCCCGGACCCGCAGCGTTCCCGCCTCCCAGCCTGGATGGAGGGACCGCAGCACCGCCTCCGGGTGGGGATGACGTTCTTCCAGCGCCTGACCGGCCCCGCGCCAGACGCCGGGCCGGAAGGGCGCGAGGGCGGGGTCGGTCAGCGCCTCGCGCAGCCAGCGCAGGGTCGCGGGACCGTCCGCGATGGTGGCCCGGGTCTCCAGGGCGAGGAGCTGGGCGCCCAGGCCCGGGTCGGCGTCCGCCGTGCCGGGCAAGCCCGCCTGCACCCGCCGCACGAGGGCGTGGGCGCGGTTGATCTGGGCGAGGGCTGCTTCGTCCTGCCCCGCCCGCAGCAGCGCCTCGGCATACCCAGCGCGGGCCAGCGCCTCAGCGTAGGGGTGGTCGGTCATGTCGAGCGCGCGGGTCACGTAGTTCAGGGCCACTCCCGGGTCGGGCTTGGCCAGCGCCCGGCTGAGGTGCAGGTCGAAGGCGAGAACCTGCTCGCGGTCACTGGGGGCGGGTGGGCGGGTCAGGAAGGCGTCCAGCAGCGCGCGGGCATGGATGAGGTCCGGGTGATCCCGAACGGCCCCCGCGAAGGGTTGGAGGTACGGCCGCCCCAGCCCGCGCGTGAGGTACGCGAGGGCCACCCGGTAGCGCGTGCGCCGGGTGCGGTACTCCGCCTCCGCGCGGCGGGAACCGGGCCGGGCGAGGGGGTCCAGGGCGCGGGCGGCGTCCTCCAGGGCCGCGTCGGGCTGCCCCAGCGCCAGCCGGATGGGCACCCCCTCGCTGAGGAGCCGGGCGCGCAGCACCGCGTCGCCCCACCCACCCCGGTCCTCGCCGTCCGGCAGCAGGGCGAGGGCGGCCCGCAGCGAGGCCACACCCTCCCGAGGACGGCCCAGGCGGCGCAGGGCGGTGGCGGCGCGGGCCAGGGCGTGGGCACGTTCCTCGGCCCCCGCTCCCGCCGCCTCCAGCCGCTCTGCCGCCCCGTTCAGCGCGGCCAGGGCGCTGCCCGGTTGCCCCAGGCGCAGCCGCAGGTCCCCCTCCTGGTACAGCGCGCGGGCTGAGAGCAGCGGGCTGGCGGCGGGCACGAGGTGCAGGTGCCGCAGCGCCTCCGGCCAGCGGCCCGCGTCCTTGGCGATCAGGCCGCGCCAGAGGTGGGCACGGGGACCCCCGTGGGTCGTGCGCGGGTCACTCGCGGCGTGGGTGGCGGCCTCCAGGTCCCCCCGCCAGCGGGCGAGCGCCGCCCGGACGAGGAGGGCATCGGCCCGCGCGGCAGTCGTCCAGAGGCCAGGACGCCCTTCCAAAGAAGCGTTCAGCTCGGGATGGGCGAGCTGGGCGGTCGCCGCCCCGAAGTTCCCGGCGTCCACGCTGCTCTCGGCGAGCTTCACCCGTACCCAGCCCCGGACAGCGGGTTCGGGGGATTCCAGCAGGGTGAAGAGCGCGTCCCGGGCGCGGGGGTCGTCGTACTCGCCGCGCCCGGCGTGGTGCGCGGCGACGGCGCGGGCCAGCACCTCGCGCGTCCCGCCCCGTGCCCGCGCGCGAATCCGCGGCCACAGCGGCGGGAGGTGCCGGGCATCGTCGGGATGCCGGGCAAGCCACGCGGCCAGGGCGTCCCACTCGCCCAGCGCGGTGAGGGCGGCCAGCCGGGCGGGGGCGAGGCCAGGGGCGGGAGGAGTGTCGGTCAGTCGGCGCAGCGCCTCCTCCCGTTCGCGGGCGGGAACATGGGGGAGGGCCACCACGAGGGCGGGGACGGGGGTCCAGCCGGAGGCCTCCCCTCGCAGCAGGGCGCGGGCATGGGGAGGCAGCCCTGTGAGCGGCAGCCCCAGCGCGACCTCCAGAATGGCCCCGGAAACGCCCGCCGTCCCCCCCTCCAATGCCGCGAGCGCCACCGCCAGGCGCCGCACGTCCGGGTCGGCGAGCAGGCGGTCGGGAGTGGCCCCCTCCGGCCCACCTCCGGCCAGCAGCGCGAGCCTGTCGAGGTGACGCCCAGTCTCGCGCACCAGGGCGTCGGCCCGCTCGCGCGTGACGCCCAGCCGGGCCATCAGATAGGCCCGCGCCTCGGCCGGGGTGGGGGGGCGCAGCTTGATAACCTCGGCCACCCCATCCGGCAGCCCGGAGGGGTCCTCCAGGGCGAGGAGCACCGCGACGCCCGGGGGGGCGCGGCGCAGGAGGTGTTCGGCGGCCCAGGCGGCGGGCGTGGTCGGCGTGCCGCCGGGCAGTCGGGGCGGTCCCCCGGCGAAGTTCAGGTCCGCCGTCACGCGGGCGAGGAGCACGCCGGGGGCCGCCGGGAAGGCCGCCCGCGCGGCGTCCGCCTGAACCTGCGCCCGCTCCGCAAAGGAACTGCCCGCCCCGGACAGGTCAAGCATCACCGACGCGTCCCCCCGCAAGTTGAGCCGCCGCACCTCCACCCCGGGGAGCGCCCGCTCCACGTGGTCGAGCAGGATCGTCTTTCCCGCCCCCGCCCGGCCCGTGACGATCAGCCGGGAAACGCGGCCCGCACGCACACCCGCCAGGAACTGCTTGTACGCCCGCTTTTTGCTGCGGCCCAGCAGTTCCAGCTCGTCGGGAAGGGGGGCGGGGCTGACCCCCGCGGCCTCTCCCGCCAGCGGTCGCCCGGCCTCCCGCGCGAGGTCCCCCAGCAGGGCGCGCAGGGCAGCCTTGTCGGCGGGCGTGCCCACGTCCCGGTACACGATGTTGCGGACCGAGGCGGGATTCGCCCCCCGCGCCCGCATCTCGGCCTCCAGCCAGCGCAGGCTGCCGCGCCGCTCCCGCCCCCCCTCCCGCGCCGGGGGCAGGTGGGCGCGCAGGTCCGCCAGGGTCCCCTTCCAGTCCATGTTGGAGTGAGGCTACCACCCCACGCCCAGTGGGTTGGACCCGGTGCAAGAAAGTGGGAAACACGCCGGACCTGAAGGCTTCGTCAGACTGCCGAGCCCGCTCTCTGTATACTCGGTCCAGTTTTCACGTCCATCCCATCTTTTTCCACAGGAGGAACCATGCGTCAGACCCCCCTTCGTCCGGCCCTCGTGACCCTTGCCCTCGCCCTGGCCGTCAGCGCCAGCGCCCAGAGCATTCAAACCGCCCAGGCCCTCTACGACCAGGGCAAGTGGCAGGAGGCCGCGACCGCCGCGGCCGCCCTGAACACCAGCGCGGGCTTCGCCCTGGCCGCCGAGGCCACGACGGCCGGGGCCAGCCTGAGCCCCGACGCGCAGAAAAAGGGCCTGTTCGAAAAGGCTCAGGGCTACGCCAAGCAGGCCATCGCCCTCGACAAGAACAACGCGGACGCCTACTTCGAGCTGGCCCGCGCGCAAGGTCGCCTGGCACAGTTCGTGGGCATCCTCCAGAGCCTGAACCTTGCGGGGGACGTGCGCAAGAACCTCGACCAGGCCATCCGGCTGCGCCCCAATATGGCGGGTGCCTACGTCGCGCTGGGCCTGTGGCACGCCAACCTGGTCAGCAAGGGTGGGGCCGCCACCTTCCTGACGGGCGCGAAGAAGAACCAGATCGTGCCCAACTTCGAGAAAGCCATCTCGCTGGAGCCCGACGTGGCCGTCCACCGCATCGAGTACGCCAACGCCCTGCTCCTCCAGGGCAACAAGGCGGGGGCTGCGGCCCAGCTTCAGAAGGCCGTCAGCCTGCCCGCGAACACCTTCTGGGAAAAGCGTGATCTGGAGGCGGCGAAGGCCAAGCTGGCGAGCTTGCAGTAAGGCGATCGGCAGTCAGAAAGAGAGGAGGAAGCCCGGGCTACGGCTGGGGCTTTCTGCTTTTCTGCTGGCCCCTACCCGTTCAGCAACGTCACCGCCCCCGGCAGCACCTCCGCACGAACCGCCGTCACCCGCCCGGCGAGGTCCCCGTCGAGGTGCAGGTGGGTGGGCCGCGCCCAGGTTACGGTGACCACCCGGCCCGGCGCGTGGTGAACGCGCGGATGGCCGAGGTGGCGGCCCCGCAGCACCCGGCCCATCAGGGTCAGCAGTTGCGCCCGGTTGACACGCCCACTCGCCAGCGCGTGCAACAGGCCGTCGCGGGCATCGGAGGCGGGGCTGATCTGGAAGCCGCCGCCGTAGCGGGTGCCGTTCATCACGGCGGTGAGGGCACTCGGCCCCTCGTACAGCACCCGGCCGTCCACCTCCACCGTGACGGGCGTGAGCGCGAGGTTTCGCAGCGCGGCGAGCGCGGCCCAGGCGTAGCGCCCGAAGCCGGAGAGCCGGGTGGGGGCGCGCAGGGTCAGGACCGCGACCTCGGCGTCAAAGCCCATGCCCAGGCCGTTGAGGAGGAGATGCGTCCTCCCCTCCCCCTCGCCCGACAGGATGGTGGCGCGCAGGGCGTCCACCCGCCGGGGAGCGAAAGCGAGGCGGCCCAGCGCCCCTGCGAAGTCCCCGGGCCGCAACCCCAGCATTCCCGCGAAGTCGTTCCCGCTCCCCAGTGGAACGATGCCCAGGGGGCGTCCCGTCCCCACGAGTGCGGGCAGCAAGGCCCCCACCGTCCCGTCCCCGCCCACGGCCAGCACAGCGACCCCGGACGGAAGGCCCTCGACGCGGGTTCGGGCCGCCACGCCGCTCGGCTCGCTGATGACCTCGAAGGGCAGGCCACGGGCGAGCAGTTCCGCCTCCAGCCGGGGCCACTCGCGCCGGGCCAGGCCACGTCCGGCAGAAGGATTGAGCACGACGGCATAGTGGCGGTCGGGGACAAGGGGAGGCGAAGGTGTGTGGATCACGCTTCTCCCAGCATAGGGTGAGAACACACCGTCCTAACGGGAGGGCAAGAGCACCTCACCCACGATTGAACGGGGCAGCCCACGCTGGGGCATGGCTCAGGGAAAGACGGACCTCAGCATTCCGAAAAAGGTGCAGGAGAACGCCGCGCTGGGGCTGCGGCTGCGCGACGAACACGGCTTCGGCGGCACGGAGGTCGGGGAACACATGGCCGAGAAGCTGGCGGCGGGCGGCGACCTCTCCGCCGAGGAGGTGCGGCACGTCGCCCACTACTTCCCGCGGCACGCGCACGACAACCTCGACCAGACGGGCGAGGACGGAGGCAAGCCCTCGCGCGGGTACATCGCCTGGCTGCTGTGGGGCGGGGACGAGGGCCGCGCCTGGAGCGAGAAGTTGACCCAGGAACTGGACAGGGAGGACTGATCGCCCCTACGCCCAGTCCTCCGGCCTCGTGGTTAGCCCGAAGTGCCACGCCACCGCCCCTGCGATGCGCCCCGCGGCCCGCCCGTCGCCGTAGGGATTGCGGGCCGTACGCATCCGGGCCAGGGTCGCCTCGTCATCCAGCAGGGTCGTTAAAACGGAGCGCATCTGCACGGGATCATTCCCGGCCAGGACAAGCACCCCCGCCTCCACCCCCTCGGGCCGCTCGGTCACGTTGCGTAGGACGGCCACGGGCACGCCGAGCGCCGCCCCCTCCTCCTGAAGACCGCCGCTGTCGGTGGCGAGCAGGGTCGAGGCGGCCATCAGGGGCGCCATATTCGCGTAATCGAGCGGGTCGGTCAGCTCGAAGTTGGGCAACTCACCCAGGGCGGGCCGCACCGCCTCCTGCACGGCGGGGTTAAGGTGAACCGGGTACACGAAATAGCAGTCGGGGTGGGCGCGGGCCACGTCCGCCAGCGCCTCGGCCATCTCCCGCATCACCGGCAGGTTCTCGCGCCGGTGCATCGTGACGGTGACCAGCCGCTGCCCCGCCTCCAGCTTCTGCCGCCACTCGGGCCGCAGCGGCACCCGCCCGGCGACCTCGCGCACGGCGTCCACGGCGGTCTGGCCGGTGACGAAGATGCCCTCCTCCCCCTTGCCCTCGCGCAATAGGTTGGCGCGGCTGCCAGGGGTGGGCGCGAAATCCAGCGTGGTCAGCACGCCCGTCAGGCGGCGGTTGGCCTCTTCGGGAAAGGGCTCCCCCATGTTGCCCGACCGCAGCCCCGCCTCCACGTGGCCGACCGGAATGCCCTCGTAGAAGGCGCTCAGGGCCACGCAGAAGGAGGTCGTGGTGTCGCCGTGGACGAGGACCATGTCCGCCCCCATCTCGCGCAGCTTGCGACCCGCCTGGGGCACGATGCGCCCGGTGAGGTCGGCGAGGGTCTGGCGCTCGGTCATCACGTTCAGGTCCTCGTCGGGGGTCAGGCCGAAGACGGCGAGCGCCTCGTCGAGCATGGTGCGCTGCTGCCCGGTCGAGAGGATCAGGGGTGTGAGGCCGGGTTGCCGGGCGAGCGCCGCGTACACGGGCGCCATCTTGGTCGCCTCGGGCCGGGTGCCGAAGGCGAGGACGATGCGTCTGGGCTGGGGGGGAAGGGCCGGGCTGGTCATCCCGGCCACGGTATCAAAGGGAGCGGGGCCGGACTCCTGCGCCCAGCCCCGCCAGTTGGCAAGTTCCTACCCGCCCTGACCCCCCACCCGGGCCGCCTCGCGGTCGAGCGCCCGCACCCGGCGGTAGGCGACGAACCACAGGCACAGCAGGACGGCAGCGACCGTCGCCACGATGGCGGCGAGGGGCACCCCCTGCGCCACCATCCCGATCACGCCGCAGAGCAGCGCCACGCCCCACAGAATCACGGCGGTGTGCCGGGCCGAGGCCGTGCGGGCCAACACCCGGTGGTGAATGTGCGTCTTGTCGGGGTGGCCGAGCGGGTTGCGAATGCCGCGCGCCAGCCGCCCGATGACGACCTGGGTGGTGTCGAGCACGGGCAGCGCGAGCACGATCAGGGGCACGAGCAGGCTGGCCCCCGCGCTCACCTTCAGGGTGCCCAGCAGGCTCACGGCGGCGAGCGTGTACCCGAAGAGGTAGGCCCCCGCGTCCCCCATGATGATGCGGCTGGGGTTGAAGTTGTGCCGCAGGTAGCCCAGCGCCGCCCCCGCCAGCCCGGCGAGCAGCACGACCGCCGCCGCCCGGTCGGGAAACTGCGCCGCCGTGACGAGCAGCACCATGCTCACCACGAAGCCCACACCGCCCACCACGCCGTCCACCCCGTCCATCAGGTTCACGGCGTTCGTGAGGCCCACGATCCACAGCAGGGTGAGCCCCACGCTGAGCGGCTCATTCAGCGCGCCGGGCAGCGTGGGCAGGAAGGGGATGGCGTTGAAGTCGATTCTCAGCCCGTTGACGATCAGCAGCACCGCCGCGAGCGCCTGCACCAGCAGCCGGAAGAGGGGTGAGAGGCCGAACTGGTCGTCAATGAAGCCGGTGAGCACGAGGACTGAGGCGCCCAGCAGGATCGCCAGCACCTGAATGTTCACCTGCTCGATCACGATGGGCCGCAGCGCCCAGGCGACGACCACGCTGATGAGGAAGCCCGCGAAGATCGCCAGACCGCCCGCATTCGGCAGCGGTTCCTTGTTCAGCCGCCGCTCGTTGGGCATATCCGCCCACCCGACCTTGATGGCAAAGGCCCGCACCCGGGGAATGAAGCGCCAGGTGAACACCCAGGCTGTCAGGAACGTGAGCACCACACTGAAAAAACCGCGCCCGAAGAGGTCCGCGATACCGAATTGCGCCGCGAGCGCCTTGAGGGACTCCATATGCTGCCCGGAGTCTAAAGGCTGGCGGTGAGGGAAGGGCGAAGCGGGAGGATGCCTTGGTGACGGCCCAGTTGAGCGGTCCCTGCTGGGCCGGGTGCGTCACCTGATAGGTCTACCCGGGTCCACGGAAGGAAAAAATCACGTCCAGGGCAGCGGCCAAAGCTCCTCGCCCTTGGGGGAAGGCCGGGACTCGCAGAGCTGCTTGCAGAGGGGGTGAGCGGGCCGGGCATCCGGAGGCCAGTCGGGATGTCCTGGCCCTCTCGTGGGGACAGCGGGTTGCGCCGGTGACACGCCCCCTCACCCCGGCCCTCTCCCGCAAGGGGAGAGGACTATTCCCCTCCCCTACTTCGTTCCGTAAATCCGGTCTCCCGCGTCCCCCAGCCCCGGCACGATGTACCCGTGGTCGTTCAGGCGCTCGTCCACGGCGGCGACCACGATCTCCACATCCGGGTGATCGCGCTCGATCACGGCGATACCCTCGGGGGCGGCGAGGATGCACATCAGCTTGATGGTCTGGGCGCCCGCCGCCTTCAGGAACGCGATGGCGGCGCTGGCGCTCCCGCCCGTGGCGAGCATGGGGTCGGTGAGAAAGACCCGGCGCTCGGCGATGTCAGCGGGGAGCTTGTTGTAGTAGGCGACCGGCTGGAGCGTCTGGGGGTCGCGGTACAGCCCGATATGCCCCACCTTGGCGGCGGGCACCAGATTCAGGATGCCGTCCGTCATCACCAGCCCCGCGCGCAGGATGGCGACGAGCGCGAGTTTCTTCCCGCTCAGCATGGGGAAGTCCCCCTCCTGAATTGGCGTGGTGAGGTGGGTGGGGCTCAGGTCCAGGTCGCGCATCGCCTCGTAGGCGAGGAGCATGGAGACCTCGGCGGCGAGTTCGCGGAACTCCTTGACACCGGTATGGACATCGCGCATCAGAGAGACCTTGTGCTGGACCAGGGGATGGGTGACGGCCGTGACCATGCTCCCACCATACCCGGCGGACGGGCCAGTAGCTGGGAGCGGAGGGGAGCGTGGTGGCCCGCTCAGAATGCTCCATATCTGCTGAACCACAGGGCGTTTCCCTGGTGCAAGACGCTTCGCCTCCCTCCACCCCGGTGCTGCCGACGGCACGGCGGCCTTATTTGCTCAACCACAAAGGAGGATCGGCAGGGCACCCGCCCCACCGACCCTCGCCCGGCAACTCAGTCCCGGCTGGTGTCCTGCGAGGTCTCTTCCCCGGGGTTCGTGCTGGCCGGGTCGCTGGTGATCATGCTGCCGTCCGACGCCACGTCCTGCTTGTCCAGGCCGAGGTCCTGAAACTCGTCGGCGATCCTCGCCTCGGCGTGGGCGTCCTTGAGGGCGTCGCGGCGCTCGTTGGTCTTGCCCATAAATTGCAGGTCCACGTTGCTGATCTCGTCCTCGGTCTTGATGGTCTCGGACGGGACATTCCGGGTGTCGTCGCGGTCGGTCATGGAAACCCTCCTGTGACTCCACGCTAGCAGGGGCTTCCGGGGGGCGGCGTGAGCGTCCCTTTAAGGTTTCAGGCGCCCAGCCGCAGCACGCTCTGGTTGCCGCGCAGCACGAAGACGAGCACACCCGCCTCGGCCAGAATCCCGGCCCGGCGCTCCAGGTCGCGCACCGTGTCGGGCGCCTCGACCCACTGGCGGCGGGGCGTCTCGCCGGGCTCCAGGTAAAAGCCCTCGGGGACGGCGACGATGACGACGCGGCTCGCGGTGGCGCGAGCGCGCATGGCCTGCTCGACGAGGGCGTGACCAGCCCGCTGCGTCAGCACGATGAGGTTGCCCCCCGCCCGGGTCGGGGGGATGAGAGGCGGGGTGAAGTCGGGGGTGGCCCGGGCGAGGAGGCGCAGGGCCGCGCGCAACGTCTCCGGGGTGCGGCCGGTGGGCGTGGCCCCCGCCGTGGTGGTGACGCAGGCGGGCAGGTCGAGTGCCAGGGCCTCCTGAATTAGGCTGCTCGCCAAGCGCACCACGCTGTCCACGAACACCTCGCTGCCGTTCAGGTCGAGAAAGACGGTCACGCTGCTCGCGGCGGTGCGGTCGAGTTCGCGCACCGTCAGGCTGCCCGTGCGGGCCGAGAGGCGCCAGTGGACGCGCCCCGGCGGGTCGCCCGGCAGGTAGGGCCGCGCCCCGCGCAGACTGATGGGGTCTTCCAGCCCCAGCGTGCGCGAGAGGTTGCCCTCGCTCAGCAACGGGCGCAGCAGATCGGGGAGAACCAGGCCGTGCGTGCCGGGATAGACCTCCAGCCGGGCGGCAACCCGCAGCGGGGCGGAGTGCCAGAAGAGCCCCAGCGGATCGGCCCAGCGCAGCGCCCCGCCCGCCCAGGCGTACTCGCCCCGGCGGTTGAGGGTGAGGGTCGTGCGCCGCTCGGTCACGCTGCGGCCCAGGGTCAGCCCGCCCAGGGCCACCTGTTCCCCCGCCACGACCGTCAGGGGCGTGGGGTCCTCGACGAGCACGCGCAGCGGCCAGCGGGACTCGACCTCAACCCGCACCCGGTAAGGGAGCTGGTCCCCCTCGAAACCCTGGGGCGGAAACTCGCGGGTCAGCGTCACCCGGGGTGGACGGCGTGACACCAGGAACGCGGCAAGGACCGTGAGCAGCAGCGCCGCCAGGACGAGGAGCAGCGCGGGCAGGTTCAGGGGGCGGCTCCGGTGGGGAGGGGCTCGGCGGGCACCGGCTCGTGCCGCAGCACGTCCGCGACAATCTCCTCGGGGCGAGTTCCGGCCAGCCGCGCCTCGATCCGCAGGCTGAGGCGGTGGGCGAGGACTCCGGGTGCGGCGGCCTTCACGTCGTCGGGCAGCACGAAGCTCCGGCCCGCGAGTGCCGCAAGGGCCTGCGCCACCCCCTGCAAGGCGAGGCTGGCGCGCGGCCCCCCTCCCAGGGCGACCTGCGGGTGGGCGCGGGTCCGGGCGCTGAGCGCCGCGATGTACCGCCGCAGGTCGTCGGAGACCCGCACCTCGCGCACCGCCGCCCGGGCCGACAGCAAATCGTCGGGCGTGGCGACCGCGCCGAGCGTGTCGATGGGGTGCGCCCCCTGGAGCCGGGCGAGCATCCGCACCTCCTCCTCGGGCGTGGGGTAGCCCACCGAGAGCTTGAGGAGGAAGCGGTCGAGCTGCGCCTCCGGCAATCGGTAGGTGCCCTCATGCTCGATGGGGTTCTGGGTGGCGACCACCACGAAGGGCGGCGGGAGGACGTGCGTGACGCCCGCCTCGGTAACCTGGCCCTCGCCCATCGCCTCCAGCAGCGCCGACTGGGTCTTGGGGGTGGCGCGGTTGATCTCGTCGGCGAGGAGCAGGCCGGTGAAGATCGGCCCGGGGACGAACTCGAACTCACCGGTTGCGGGGCGGTACACGCTGACGCCCGTCACGTCGCTGGGCAGCAGGTCGGGCGTGAACTGCACCCGCCGGAACCCCAGGCCCAGGCTGGCGGCGAGCGCGCGGGCCAACATCGTCTTGCCGGTGCCGGGGGCGTCCTCCAGCAGCAGGTGCCCGCCCGCCAGAATGCCCGCCAGCGCGAGCCGCGTCACGTCCTCCTTGCCGACCAGCACCCGCGCGACGTTCTCCAGCACCCGGCCCGCGTAGGCCTGGACGCCTGCCAGCTCCCCCGTTCGTCTTCCGTTCGTCATGTCGTCTCGCTTTCCGTGTCTTTTCTGTCCGTCTGCGCCGTGAGGTGCGTCACTTCACGCGCGGCCCGCTCGGCGGCGTCCGCGTCGTCCTCGGTCACCCGGCCCCCATAGCGCACCGGGGCGTAGGCGGCGACGAGGGTGCCCAGCGGCCCGGCCAGCGCGGGTCTCACCCCGGTTACCCGGCCCGCGTGTTCGGCGGGCGTTTCCGCCTCGCCCCGCCCCAGGCCCACGGCCGCGAGCGAGGTGAGGGCCGCACGGTAGGCGAGCCGCACGCGGTGCAGCGCCTCCTCCTCGCCGGGGTATGGGGTGGAGGGGAGGGTCTCCTCGGGCTCCGCCTCGGCCGGGTCCGGTCGAAAGCGCAGCCCCAGCCAGAACAGCGCCGCCGCCAGCCCGGTGAACACCAGGAAGGCAAGCAGGCTCAGGACCCAGAGGCTCCGCTCCCAGAAGAGCTGAAGGGGGTCGCTCACCTCCCTGAGGGCCTGGGTGTCGAGTGTTCCCGCCGCCCCCGCCGACGCCCCAGGCCCCAGGTCTCCTCCCGCTCCGGTACGGGCGGCGAAGCTGAACGCCAGCAACAGCGCCGCCGTCAACCCCACGCCCATCACCGCCGCAACCTCCCACCACTGGAACCGGAAGGGCTCGCCGGGCTCGCGGCTCCGCGCCCGCCACATCGCAAAGGCCAGCGCCGCGAAGAACAGCAGGCCGCTCAACAGCACGAGGTCGCCGCCGGGGAGGCGGTCCGGCAGGTTCCCAACCGGGCGAACCCGGCGCACCTCGCCCTGTCTCTGGGCAGTGGGCGGCTGCGCCAGGGGTGGCACAGCGGGCGACTCCTGCGCCTGGGCCGGGGCGGCGGGTGAATTGCCTGGTTGGCCGAGGCGGCCCGTCCCACTCCCCGGCAGCGCGAACGCGAGCAGAGCGAGGAGCAGGGCCGCCGCCAGGGCCGCCCCCGCCGTGCCCAGCAGGGCCTTTCCTCCCCCGGCCAGCCGCCGGTGGGGCCGCTCCTCCACGCCCGCCGCGCCCAGCAGGGTCAGCAGCAGCGCGAGCAGACCCAGGGCCAGCCCTACGACAGAACCACCCCCCGGCACCACCGCCCCCAGCAGGAGGAGCGCGGCGAGCCACCCGGCGCCCCAGCCCACCCGCCTCTCCTCCAGGGCCGACACGCCCAGGTACACCAGCGCCGTGCCGCCCATGACCGTCACGAACGCCTGGATGAACGCCACCGCCCCCTCCGGCCCCCGCATTCCCGGCAGCGACCCCACCAGACCCACGCCCGCCCCCAGCAGGAGCAGCGGCACCCGCACCGACCGCGGCCCGTCTCCCCGCCGGGTCAGCGCCAGGGCCACCGGCAGCCCCAGCATGGCCCACCACGGCAGCCAGGCCACGCCGACAAGCGGGGCGGCGAGCAGCAGCAGCGAGCGGTCGGCCCAGAAGGGCGCGGGACGCGGGGAAGTTGGGGACAGGGCCACGGGAGTTCTACCCCAGCCTAGCGCAGTGGGGGAAGGGGCGGGGCGCAGGTTGGCGGGCGTCTTCCTGCATGAAGTGGTCATGCTGAGCGTCAGCAAAGCGGCTCCATCCCGCGTCCTGGGTGAGGCCCTTCGCGCTGCCCAGGGCGACAGACATCAGTTCACCCACTCACCACCGAAGCCCGGATGGCAAAAACCCCCGCCACAGGGACGGGGGCCGGAAGTTCTCCACACTCAATCCAGGAAGTCGCGCAGCTTGCGGGTGCGGCTCTCGTGGTACTTGAGCTTGCGCAGCGCCTTGTTCTCGATCTGGCGAATACGCTCGCGGGTCACGTTGAAGCGTTGGCCGACCTCTTCGAGCGTGTGTTCGCGGCCGTCGACCAGGCCCTTGCGGAACTTAAGGACCATCGCCTCGCGCTCGGTGAGCTTGGAGAGGGCCTTTTCGAGTTCCTCGGAGAGCAGCGTCTTGGCGGCGTTGTCCACCGGGGAGTCGAGGTTCTCGTCGGGGATGAAGTCGCCGTAGAAGGAGTCCTTCTCGTCACCGATGGGGGTTTCCAGCGAGACGGGCTCCTGGGAGACCTTCTGGACCTCTTCCACCTTGTTGGCGTCCCAGCCGGGACCCATCGCCTCGGCGATCTCCTCGTAGGTCGCCTCGCGCGAGAGTTCCTGCTGAAGCTGGCGGGCGGTGCGCGTCAGCTTGTTGATCGTCTCGACCATGTGGACCGGGATGCGGATGGTGCGGGCCTGGTCGGCGATGGCGCGGTTGATCGCCTGGCGAATCCACCACGTCGCGTAGGTCGAGAACTTGTAGCGGCGGCGGTACTCGAACTTCTCGACCGCGCGGATCAGGCCCTGGTTGCCCTCCTGAATCAGGTCGAGAAAGCCCAGCCCGCGCCCGGTGTACTTCTTGGCGATGGAGACGACCAGGCGGAGGTTCGCCTCGATCAGGCCCTGGCGGGCGGCGGCCCCGTCCTCCATCTGGCGCATCAGGCGGCGGCGGGCCCGGTCTTCGAGGTCGGGTTCCTCCTCCAGCGTTTTGCGCGCCTCCTCGCCCTCCTCGATGCGGCGGGCGAGGGCGATCTCCTCCTCCAGGGTGAGCAGCGGCACCCGGCCGATCTCGTGGAGGTACTGCCGCACCGGGTCGTTGGACACCGCGCGCGGCATGTCGTCGAAGTACTTCTCCTCCTCGTCGCCCTCGGCAGCCGCGCCGGGGGCCGCGCCCTCCTCGACGTCGTCGAGGTCGGTGTCCTCGTCCTCGTCGTCGAGGTCCTGCACCTCAATGTTCTGGGCAGCGAGGTAGAGCTGCATGTCCTCGAAGGCCTCGGCGCTCTCGGGGTCCAACCCGTTCGCCTCCAGCGCGACCGAGAGGGCGGCGGCGATCTCCTCGCTGGAGAGCACGCCCGCCGCGCGGCCCGCCTTCAGGAGTTCCTGAATGCTGGGGTGCGCGTAGTAGGGCTTGTCGGCGGGACCGGCCTTGGCCGCCGGTTTGCCCGCAGGCGCCGCCTTGGCGGAGGCCTTGCGGGACGGGGTGGGCGCGCCCTCGGCTCCCGCGTCGGTGTCGGGGGCCGGGTCGGTCGATGCAGCCGCCTTCTTGGCCGAGGCCGACTTCGCCGTGGCCTTGCGGGGCGCCGCCTCCCGGGGAGTGACTTCTTCGGCGGGCAGGGCGGGGGCGCGGGAGGTCGGCGTCTTGACGAGGCTCTCGGCGGGGCCGTCGGCCGTCACACCCGCGCTGGAGGCCGGGACTTTGCTGCGGGTCCGTGCTTTGGTGGGTTCTGCCATGCGTGCTCCTGTGGCGTGCGGGGAAGGCGGCGAAGGGGGCCGGGGCGCGTCAGTCTAGCAAACCCCCCCACGGCATTCAGATGCCGGTCACCATCGGGAAGCCTGGGGGAAAGAGAGATACGCGGCGAGGGGCCGCCAGGTTCCCGGGAGGCGCCTGCCCCCACTCGGCCGCTCATCCAGTTTTCGTCCGATCCTTTCCCGGCAACCTTTTGTTCCTTCTCCCTTCAATCCGGTGGAACAGGTTAGATCATGGTTCCACCGGACTTCCTCAGTCCTCCGCCGTCTCCGCCAGCACCAGCGGCTCCCGCTGCCGGTTCAGCCAGCGCGGCGAGTTGCCGTAGGGGTTCAGGACCGGGTCGATGGTCATCTCGCGGGCGGTGCGGTTGCCCTGGGTGCTCTTGGCGAGCTTGAGCATGTCCGCCTTGGGGCGGCGATCCTCGTACAGCAGGCCGTTCTTCTCCTGGAAGGTGTCGGTGAGCTGGGTGTAGCAAAAACCCGAGAGGCCGTGGCAGTCGTGGATGGCCGCGAGCAGCGCCGCGTAGTCCTGAAGGAAGTCCACCTCGCTCTGCGACTCGCTGTAGCCCCAGCCGCTCTCGTGGTTGGGGATGTAGGCGATGCCGCCGAACTCGGAGAGCACCACCGGCTGCCCCATCACCTCGAAGCCGCCCAGCGTGATCGCCCGGTCGGCGGGCTGCTGCTGCTCCAGCGAGAGCCGGGTCGACTCGATGGTGCCGTAGCGCCGCCGCAGCGCCTCGGTGTCGTCGGCGTAGTCGTGGATGGTGAGGATGTCGGTGGCAACATGCTCCCAGCCGTCGTTGCCGATCACCGGGCGCGAGGAGTCGAAGGTCTTCGTGAGGTGGTACAGCGCCCGCACGTAGTCGCGGTGGGCGGGGTTGGTGGGCAGGTCCGGCACGCCCCACGACTCGTTGAAGGGCACCCACGCCACAATGCAGGGGTGCGAGATGTCGCGCTCCAGCACCTCCTCCCACTCGCGGGTGAGGCGCTTGACGGCCTGCGGGGTGAAGCGGTAGGGGCTGGGCATCTCCTCCCAGACGAGCACGCCCATCACGTCGCACCAGTACAGCCAGCGGGGGTTCTCGATCTTCTGGTGTTTGCGCGCCCCGTTGAAGCCCAGCCGCCGGATGAGTTCAACGTCCTGGCGCAGCTCGTCGTCGGTGGCCGTCATCAGGCTGTCGGGCCAGTAGCCCTGGTCGAGCACCATGCGCAGGTAGTACGGGCGCCCGTTGAGCAGGAAGCGGTTGCCGTGAACCGCCACGTAGCGCATGGCAGTGTAGGAGCGCACCCGGTCGATCACCCGGTCGCCCACCAGCAGGTCGACCTGGGCGTCGAGCAGTTGGGGATGGGCCGGGCTCCAGAGCAGCTCATTGCGGAAGTCGTCGATGCCCGGGTCGGCCAGGGAGATCTGGCGGGAGACCTCGGTGTGGCGCACCGCGTAGCGGTCATCGGCCAGCAGTTCCCCGTCGCGGTAGAGCCGCACGCGCACGCTCATGTGGGGGGGCAGCGGCCCGGCGACCTCGACGTTCAACCCGATCTCCCAGCTCTGCATGTTGCTCGACCAGCGCACCCGGCGCAGGTACGTCTCGGGCACGCGCTCCAGCCAGACAGTCTGCCAGATGCCGGTGGTGCGGGGATACCAGATCGAGTGCGGCTCGCGCTGCCAGTCCTGCTTGCCGCGCGGCTTGGCGAGGTCCTGGGGGTCGTCCTCGGCGCGGACCACGATCTCGACGGTCTCGCCCGCCTGGGCCTGCTTGGTGATGTCGGCGGTGAAGGGGGTGTGCCCGCCCTCGTGCTGCGCGACCACGCTGCCGTTCGCCCAGACGGTCGCCCGGTAATCCACCGCGCCGAAGTGCAGCAGCAGCCGGCCCGAGCGTTCCTCGGGCGTGAGCGTCACGGTCAGGCTGTACCACACGACCGGGTGAAAGCCCTCGTCCCCGATGCCGCTCTTCCGGCTCTCGGGGGCGTAGGGCACCAGAATCTGGCGGTCGAAGATCACCTCGCCGGGGTGGCGCCAGCGCGCCTCGTCGTCGTAACAGAACTGCCACAGGCCGCCCAGGTCGCGCCAGTGTTCGCGCTCCAGCAGCGGGGTGGGGTGGGTGGAGTAACGCAAATCCTCTCCTTGTGCCGGGCTGGTCCGCGGTGGCACTCTGCCACCCGGCCACAACTCGCGGTCCCGCAAATGGGCCATGACAGTATGGAGCCTGACCGGGCAGAGAGGTCAACCTTTTTTCCCCCTTTTGCGTGGAGGTGGGAATGTTTCTCAAGGGACGGGAAACCCGGGCCTCTCCCCGACGAGCACAAGCCCAAAAACAGCGCCCCGGGGTAGTTCCCCGGAACGCTCGTCCTGCGCCAGCTTTGGAGGCCCGCCGCTCAGTCGCTGCCCCCCGCCGGGAAGGTTCCGGCCCGCGCCACGCTGCGGGGGGCGCCCGGTCCCGCCTCCGCCCGGAGCAGCAGAGCCTCCATCTCCTCCCAGGTGCGGTCCCACGACATACCCGCCAGCAGCGCGTCCGCCCGGTCCCGCCTCCCGGTCTGGTCCTGGCCGAGTGCCGCCAGCACCGACGCCTCGAACTCGTCCGTGCCCTGCGCGATGCTCACCACCCCGCGCTCCCCGTAGGGCCGCACCACATCCCGAATGGGAGTCGAGACGACCGGGAGGCCCGCCGCGAGGTATTCAGGCGTCTTGGTCGGGCTGATGAACTCGGTCGCCTCGTTCAAGGCAAAGGGCAGCAGCGCCACGTCCCAGTGCGCCAGGTACGACGGCAACTCCGTGTAGCTCTTCATCCCCAGGTAGTGCAGGTTCTCGCCGCGCGGCAACTCCGCCGGGTCAATCTTCACCACCGGCCCCAGCAAAACGAACTGCCACTCTGGGCGACGCCGGGCCAGTTCGCCCACCAGCTCGATATCGAAACGCTCGTCGATGACGCCGTAGAAGCCCAGGCGGGGCCGGGGCAGGTCGCGCTGGTCGGCGGGGTCCTCCAGACCGGCCCTCGCCTGGGCGAAGTGGCTGACGTCGACGCTGGAGGGGAAGGGGTGGACGTTCGGGTGCTGGCGCCGTTTGGCCTCGTACAGCCGGTGCCCGCCTGTGAACACCACGTCCGCCTGCCGGAACAACTCCTGCTCGCGCTCGCGCAGTTTGGGAGGGGCGCTGCGGAAGTTGGCGAGTTCGTCCATGCAGTCGTACACCACGCTCCCGGGCTGCACCACGTCGAGGAGCGGCAGCCGCATGGGCGTGTACACCCAGGCCAGGGGCCGCCTCACCCCCTCCCGCGCCAGAAAGGGACGCAGCAGCCGGGCGGTGACCTCCTCGGCGGCGTCACCGTACAGCCCCGGCTGAATGTGGGGCGTCAGCACAGTCACGCCCCCGTCGGTGCTCGCCTCCAGATAGGGCTGGGCGCCGTCGTCCACCGGTTCCTCCAGGTAGTACACGCGCCGGGTACGGGCCGCCCGGGTCATCAGGTGCTGGGGGCGCTGATACACGAACTTCCAGCGCAGATGCGAGAGGCAGACGATGTCGGGCTGGGACTTCAGCATGGGGGCTCCTCCTGAAATGGAATTGAGAATCAGCCGCACCGGGACGGCTGTATGAGGCTGAATGTGCTGAGCGCATCTGTGATTGATCGGGGTCGCCGGAACCCGGCCTCTGTGGCAACAGGTTCCGTTTCAGAGTCGGGCACACCCCGGCTCGCGTTCACGCCGGGCCACTTCCGTGACGCTACGGAAATCCCAGAGAGGCTTTCAGAAGCAGGAGATCCCTCTGGGAGCCGTTGAAACGCATGAGAACCAGTATAGGCACGCCCCTGTACATGAGCTTCCCAGCCCCATGAACCCGCAGCCTCCTTCCCCTGACGTTACCCAGAGAAAGCGCTGAAGCCGCCTAAAGAAAACTCTCATTTCTTGTGAGGAGATTTAGGTGGTAGGGCTTTGCAGACTCCCCAACGAACTGAGTCCGGAAGACATGGAAAAATTCCCTGTTCCCACCAGTTGGTGAGCGGAACAGGGATTGACGCTGCCTCGGTGGAGGGGGCGCTAGATGGACTCCTGGGGGCGGGGAACGACCTGCCGCCCCTCCCCGCCGTACTCGGCGAGGACATCACGGGCCACAGCCCCAGCGTAGCCGACCTCCACGAGCGCCACCACGGCCCCGCCGAACCCCGCCCCCGTCATCCGGGCGCCGTAGGTCGCGGGGTGAGCCTGGAGGAGCGCCACCAGCCGGTCGACCTCGGGCACCGTCACCTCGTAGTCGCCCCGCAGGCTGGCGTGTGAGGCGTTCATCAGCTCGCCGAACCTGGGGGCGGGGGCGTCCAGGGCCTCCAGGACGCGGGCATTTTCCGAGACGACGTGGCGGGCGCGGCGCAGGAGCAGGTCGGGCAGGTCCGCGAGGGCGGCCACGTCCGTCACGTCCCGCAGCTCGCGCACGCCGAGCAGGCGGGAGGCTTCCTCCACCTGGGCACGGCGCTCGTTGTACCCGCTCTCAGCCAGGCGCCGGGGCACGCCACTGTCCAGGACGAGGACTTCGCCGCCCGCGGGGAGGGGCAGCCTGCGCCGCTCCAGGGTGCGGGTGTCCAGGAACAGCATGTGCTCCGCGTCGGCGAGGCTGCTCGCCATCTGGTCCATGATGCCGCTCATCACGCCCACGAACTCATGTTCGACCCGCTGCCCCAGCAGGGCGAGGTCCACGTCGCTGAGGTCCAGACTATACCTTTCCCGCAGGGCTCGCAGGGTAGCGATCTCCAGCGCGGCGCTGCTGCTCAAACCCCCGGAGGGCACGTCGGAGGTGATCCACACATCGAGCGCGCCTTGCACCCCCGCCACGGAGATGCAGCCCGTCACGTACGGCGCGAACTCGGTTCCCTTCTCGCCCAGCGGAACCTCCATCGTCTGGCCGAAATTGTCGGAGTACAGGCGGTGCACTCCCCCCTCGCGACGGGCCAGGGCCACCGTCGTCTGCTGCGGAATCGCACTCGGCAGCACGAAGCCGCCCTGGTAGTCGGTGTGCTCGCCGAGCAGGTTGACCCGACCCGGCGCCCGGGCCGTGACCTCCGGCGGGCGGCCGAACACTTCCTCAAAGGATGGCAAGGGACACCTCCCGCAGCTCGGCGGCCTTCTGCTCGGGCAGCGCGTCGTTGGCGAACTCGCCCGCGCCCTGCTCGGTTCCGGCGAGGTACTTCATTCGGCCCGGGGCGCGCAGGTACGGCGAAATCTCGATTCGCAGCGGCCACTCGGGATAGCTTCCCCCGTCCACGGGCGCCTGCTGCACCGTCAGCAGATAGGGCATCCGCACCCCGAACAGCGCGTCCAGCCGCATCAGGGCGTCCTTGAGCACGGCGGCGAAGGCGTCCCGCTCCGTGTCCTCCAGGTCCGACAGGAAGGCGGCGGGGCGGCCGGGCAGCACCCAGGTCTCGTAGGTGAAGCGGGCGAAGGGCGGCACCACGCTGAGCGCCGCGCCCTCGTCCCGGATGAGCCGCAGCCCGGCCTCGCGCTCGGTTTGGATGAAGTCCGTAAGCCAGGGGCGGCCATGCTCCTCGCGCCAGGCCCGCATCTGCCCCAGGGCGCGGGTCTGCACTGGGGGCAGGTGGTTGTAAGCGTAGATCTGGCCGTGCGGGTGGTGCAGCGTGACGCCGACCTCCACCCCGCGGTTCTCGAAGGGCATCACGTACTGGAGCCGGGGATCACGGCCGAGTTCGGTCGTCCGGTCGGCCCACACGTCGAGGAGCAGGCGCACCTCCTCGACCGGCAGGCCGCCCAGGGTTCCGTTCGGGTCCTGGCTGAACACCACGACCTCGCACTTGCCCACGCCGGGCCGCACGGGCACGCCGGGCACCGGGTCGGGCTGGGGCGCGTCGAGGATCAGGCTGGGAAAGCGGTTGTCGAAGACCGCCATGTCGTAGCGGCCCCGGGGCAGCTCGGTGGGGTGCGCCTCGTCGTGGGTGGGTGCGAGCGGGTTGTACTCGGGCGGGGGCAGGAAGGTGCGGTTCTGGCGGTGCGCCGCGTACATCACCCACTCGCCGCGCACCGGATGCCAGCGCATCTGGGGCCGCGCGACCACAGGCTGCGGGTCGGGGCTGGGAATCTCACTCTCGACCTCGACCGGGGCCCGCCCGTAGAGCGTCAGGGCCCGGCCGTCCGGTTTCACAAACTCCGATTTATGCATGGTCACCCGTCTCTGTCCTCCCGCTAGGCACGTTCGGGGGGCAGCATAGCCTGTTTCGCCGGGAAGGGGCAGCGCCGGGCGGCGGCATGAGAGCGGGGCCGGGGCTTTTCTGAAGAGGAGTGATGTTCCCCCGGGGCCCTGCCCGGAGCAGACTGGGGCCGGGAGGAAAGCATGAGGTCAAGCCTGTGGACCAAGCGCGCCCTCGAAGTCCTGGCCGTCATCCTGATCGGTGACGGGCTGATCTCGGTGCTGCGACCAGTGGGGCACAGCCTGCTGTGGTGGATGCCCCTGCCGGGCGTGCGTCCACTGATGGAGTGGTGCGCCGAGCGACCAAACGTGACGCGCACGCTGGGGCTGTCGCAGGTCGCGGTCGGCCTATGGCTGGACGCGCGCCTGTATGCCTCGCCGCCCACCGTGGATGAGCGGGTCCCTGCCCACTTCCGGTAGCCGGGCTCAAGGGAGCTGCGCGTACAGGTCCACCCGGCCGCCGGGGCGCACATCGTCGCGGGCGGCGATGGCGACGGTGGCGCTGGGCCCCGTGCGGCTGCTGAGCTGGGTGATCAGGTCCACGAACTCGTTCACGTCGAGCCCCTGGTTGGTGATGTACTCCCCGGGCACCCCCCGGGTGGTGAGATCCACGACCGCGTCCTGCACCAGGTCCTGAATCTGGCCCTGGAGGGCGCGGGTGTCGCCGCCCAATGTGACGGTGGCACGGCGGATGGGCTGGCCGCCCCGGTACAGCACAGTGTTGGGCCGGGCGTCGCAGGTCAGGTCGACCGGAAAGCCCACAGCCGTGTTGTTCGCCGCCCGGCATTGGACGAAGGTGCTCGCGTTCAGGCCGCGCAGCTTGGTTTCCAGGGCCGAGCGGGCAGAGGGGCTGAGCCGGGCGGCGGGACTCCCCTTCGCGCCCCGATTGCTCGCGGCGGCAGCGGCGTTTTGCAGGAAGCCGTCAAGATTCCGCACGCTGGGCACGACCCCGGCGTACACCAGGTCGTTCTTCGGAAAGGCGAGGTCCGCGCTGCGGCTGGCGCTGAGTTCGTTGCGGGTGCTGGAATACTCGTCCTGGAGCTTGCCCAGACTGGCACGGGTGGAGGCGAGGTCGCGGGCCAGCGCCTCGTTCGCGGCGCGCAGGTCGGCCTGCTGGGACCGCAGGGTCGCCAGGTCGGCCCTGATCCGGTCGCGCTCGGCGGCAATGGCGGCGCGCTCCCGGGCGGCGGCGTCGCGGGCTTGGAAGGCCGCGTCGCGGGCGCGAGTGGCGGCGTCCCGCTGCTGGGCCACGGCGTCCCGCTCCTGCGTTGCCGCGTCACGCGCCTGCGCGGCGGTGTCTCGTTGCCGGATGGCGGCGTCGCGGGCCTGGTTGGCCGCGTCCCGTTCCCCAGCAGCGGCGTCGCGCTCGGCGATCAGGCTGGCGCGCTCGGCGGTTAGCCGGTCCCGCTCCTTCTGGGCGGCGAGACGCTGGGCCTCGGCGTGGGTGGCGGCGGCCACGGCGGCGTCGCGGGCCTTGCGGGCGACGTCGCGTTCCCCCGCCAACTGATTGCGCTCGGCCTCGATCCCCTGGCGGGATGCCTCTAAGGCGCGCACCTGGGTGTCAAGCTTGGCCGCGCGGGCCTGGGCCTGCTCGGCGCGCGTCTGGGCCACCTGGGCCCGGGTCTGGGCCTGGGTGACCTGGGCCTCCGCCTGGGCGGCGCGGGCGTCCAGCGTCTCCACCTGCTTCCCGAGCGTCTGCACCCGGGCGTCCAGTTCCCGGGCGCGGTCCCGGCTGGCGGCCAGGCGGGCGCGGCTCTGTTCAGCGCGGGCCTCCAGCGTCTCGCGCAGCCGGGTCAGTTCGGTCACGCGGGTCTGGAGGGCCTGTGCCTGCGCCTGGGCGGCCTCACGCTGGGCCTGGGCCGCGGCTCGCCCCTCCCGCGCGGCCTGCAACTGAGCGTTCGCCTGCGTGAGGCTCGCCTGCGCCGCCTCGCGCTCCCGGCGCAGCGCTTGGGCCTCCTGGCGGGCGGTGTCACGCTCACGCTGCGCGGCCCGGAGGTCACCCTGCACTCCCCGGACCTCCTCGCGCAGCGCGTTGATCTGCGGCCGGAGCTGGTCCGCCTGCGCAATGGTGTTCACCGCCGAGCGGTTCAGCAGCAGGAAGGCCGCCAGGCTCGCCGCGCTGATGCCCATTCCGGCGAGCACGGCGACGATGAGCGCCGTCGTCTTGGGCCGCAGCCCGAACCAGCGCAGGTGTTTGCGGCCCACCTTCTTGGCGATGGTGTCGGCGGCGTAGGCGACCACCCCGGAGAGGAGGATCACGAAGGGCAGAAAAAGCCACAGCACGAGCCTTCTCCCCTTACAGCTCGAAGTCGTCGCCCAGGTAGTGGCGACGGGCGTCCTCGTCGGCCGCGAACTCGTCCGGCGTGCCCTGGAACTTCAGCTCGCCGTCGAACATCAGGTACACCCGGTCGGTCAGGGCGATGGTCTCGCGCACGTTGTGGTCGGTGATGAAGACCCCGATTCCCCGGCGGTCACGCAGGTCGCGGATCAGGCGCTGAATCTCGCGGATGCTCTTGGGGTCCACGCCTGTAAACGGCTCGTCGAGCAGCAGGTAGTCGGGATCGGTGGTAAGCGCGCGGGCGAGTTCCAGCCGCCGCCGCTCCCCGCCCGAGAGCTGGTAGGCATAGGAGTTCGCCAGATGCGTCAGCCCGAACTCGGCGAGCAGCGAATCGGCCCGGGCCTCCTGCTCGGCGCGGGGCAGATGCTGGTATTCGAGAATGGCGAGCAGGTTGTCGCGGGCGCTCAGCTTGCGAAAGGCGCTGGGCTCCTGCGGCAGGTAGCCCAGGCCCAGCCGCGCCCGCTCGTGCATGGGGAGCCGGGTCACGTCGCGCTCCCCGATGCAGATGCTGCCCCCGCCGGGGCGGATGAAGCCCACCAGCATGTAGAAGGTGGTCGTCTTCCCCGCCCCGTTCGGCCCGAAGAGCGCCACGATCTCGCCCGGCCGCACCCTGAAGTCCACCCCGCGCACGACCTGCCGCCGACCGTACGTCTTGCGAAGGCCCTGTGCCGTGAGTTCGGGACGCGCGGTGACGACTGGGACGGTGGGGAAGGCGGCGGGGGCGGTCACGTCAGCGAGCGTAGCACGGGGGTGCCAGCCCCAGCCGTGAGGGTGGGAACGAAGGGTCGGCGGGCCGGAGGGCGCAGTCCGGGTCAGGCTCCGGCCCTGATCCAGCCATGGGTCTGCCCCTCCCCGCCTTACACTGACCCCATGCTGCTGACCATCATCGTGCTCGATTCTGTGGGGGTGGGGGCGCTCCCCGACGCGGCCAGTTTCGGCGACGCGGGGGCGCACACCCTCAACCACACACTGGAGGCGGCCCCGGTGCCCCTTCCCAATCTGACCCGCCTGGGGCTGAGCCGGGTGCCAACCGTACGGACCTCACCCGACATCTTCCCGGGGGGCGAGGTGGAGGGGGCCTTTGGCCGTCTGCGTGAGGTCAGCCCCGGCAAGGACACCAGCACCGGCCACTGGGAGTTCATGGGCGTGCAACTGGAACACGCCTTCCAAGTCTTCCCCGACGGCTTTCCCCCCGCCGTGATGGACCGCTTCGACGCGGTGACCGGGCGCGGGCACCTGTGCAATAAGCCCTACAGCGGCACGGACGTGATCCGCGACTACGGCGAGGAGCACCTTCGCACCGGCTTTCCCATCGTGTACACGAGTGCCGACAGCGTGTTCCAGATCGCGGCGCACGAGGACGTGGTGCCACTGGAGACGCTGTACGCCTGGTGCCAGGCGGCGCGCGAAATCCTCCAAGGTGAGTACGCCGTTGCCCGGGTGATCGCCCGGCCCTTCCGGGGCGAATACCCCTTCGAGCGGGCGAACGAGCACCGCAGGGATTTCTCGCTCGTGCCGCCGCCCACCGTGCTCGACGCGTTGAAGGCGGCGGGGCAGAGCGTGGTCGGCATCGGCAAGATCCCCGACATTTACGCGCACCGGGGCTTCACCGAGGAGATTCACACCGACAACAACGCGGACGGGATCGCCAAGACGCTCGCGCGGATGCGGCAGGGGGGGAACGGCCTGATCTTCACCAATCTGGTGGACTTCGACGCGAAGTTCGGGCACCGCCGCGACCCGCAGGGCTACAGCGCGGCGCTTAAGCAGTTTGATGCGGCGCTGCCGGAGTTGCTGGCGGCGGTGCCTGGCAACGGGGCGCTCCTCGTCATCAGCGACCACGGGAACGACCCCACCTGGCACGGCACCGACCACACCCGCGAGTACGGGCTGCTGCTGGCCTGGCGCCCCGGGTTGACGGGAGCGGTGGACCTGGGGGAGCGCGCGACCTTTGCCGATGTGGGCGCGACCGCCGCCGAGGCGCTGGGGGCAAGCTGGGCCGGGCCGGGTGAGAGCTTCTGGACCGCCCTGAAGTGAACGGCGAACCCCGGGCGCCGGACGTGCCCGACTTCCGCACCCAGCCGGAGGCCTTTACGCTCACTCTCTCGCTGGGCGGGCGGTACGCGGGCAACCAGGAGTGGACGATCCACCCGGAACGGGGCGCAGTCGTGGCGCGGGTGCAGACCGACTTTGGCGGCGTGCTGCCGGAGGTGCGGCGGGTGCAGACCAGCCGCCTTCACCCCCGCTCCCTCACCAGCCTGCACTACGCCGAGGGCGACGGGCGGGGTCGGGCGAATTTCGAGACGATCTTCGACCGCCGCTCGGGCCTGACCACCCTGCGCCAGGGCAAGGAGGAGGCGACCGCCCCGCTCACCACCGACCATCACGACCCGGTGTCGCTGCTGCTGTGGCTGCGGACCCTGGAGAACGTGGACCGGGCCGACGCGCGGCTGACGGGCGGTCGCGTCCTCGTGCAGCGCCTGCCGGATACGGAGGTCGGCGGCCTGACCGCCCACGCCTATTTCCTGCGGCCCGGCGGCGCCTACGTCTATATCGAGCAGGAGCCCCCCCACCGCCTGCTGCGCCTGATCCAGCCCACCGACTTCGGCCCGGTCGAGGCCACCCTCCAGCCGCCCCGCAAGCCGCAGCCCGAGCGGCGGCGGCGGCGGGCGTCGTGAGCGTTCAGCCATCAGCGTTCAGCAGGCTGCCTTGCACTTCCGCCCTCTTCCCAAGCTGACCGCTTCCCGGAGACCCCCATGCAAGTCCTGCAAGGTGACGCCGCCCGCGCGGCCCTGACCCGAACCTTTTCCGAAATTCCCGTTCCCGACAGCGTCCTGGCCCGCATCGAGGCCACCTTCGGCGAGCCCCTCACGCCCGAGGAAGTGGTCACGCGCATCCTCGCCGATGTGAGGGCACGGGGCGACGACGCACTGCTGGGGTGGACCGAAACGCTGGATGGCGCCCGTATCCACGCGCTGGAAGTCCCCCGCGAGGAAATCGAGGCCGCGCGGGTCGAACCTGAACTGCACGACGCCATCCGCCTCGCGGTGAGCCGCGTTGGGGCCTTTTACGAGCAACAACCGGCCCACGGCTTTCTGGAACACGGGCCAGACGGGGCGTTGGGCCAGCTTGTCCGCCCGCTGGGCCGGGTCGGGGTGTATGTGCCCGGTGGCCTCGCCCCTCTGATCAGCACGCTCATCCACACGGCGGTTCCGGCGCGGGTGGCGGGCGTGCCGGAAATTATTGTCACCACGCCGCCCGCGCGGGACGGGGCGGTGAACCCGGCGATCCTGGTCGCGGCCCGGGAGGTCGGGATTGACCGGGTGTTCCGGGTGGGGGGCGCGCAGGCCATCGGAGCGCTCGCCTATGGCACGGCCAGTGTGCCCGCCGTGGACAAGATCGCCGGGCCGGGCAACCTCTTCGTGGTGATCGCCAAGCGGATGGTGTACGGACAGACGGGCATCGAGAGCCTGCCGGGACCCACCGAAACACTCGTGGTGGCCGACGACAGCGCCGACCCGCGCTTCGTGGCCGCCGACCTGCTCGCCCAGGCGGAACACCTGGGAGCCGAACCCGTCCTGGTCGGCACCAGCCGCGACCTGCTCGTCGAGGTGCAGAACCAGATTGACGGCCAGCTCGAGGCCCTGCCCGAGCCCAACCGGAGCTGGGCGCGCGACAGCGTGCTCGCCCGGATGAAGATCGTCCTCGCGGCCACGCTGGACGAAGCCCTCGACCTCGCCAACCTGTACGCCCCCGAGCACCTGTGCCTGCTTACCCGCGACCCCTGGAGCCTGCTGGGGCGGGTGCGCCGGGCGGGCGGCGTCTTCGTGGGCGAGGCGAGTATGGAGGCGCTGGGCGACTACGTGGCGGGTCCCAGCCACGTGATGCCGACGGGCGGCACCGCCCGCTTCATGAGCCCGGTCAACGTCCGCGACTTCCAGAACATCATCTCTGTGGTGGGCGTGAACGGGGCCGCCCTGCGCCGCATCGGTCCCCCCGCTGCCGTCCTCGCCCGCGCCGAGGGGCTGGAAGCCCACGCCCGCGCCATCGAGGCCCGCCTAACATCCGCAGTGCCCGACGCCCACCCGGAGGCGACGCTGGAGGCGGTGAAAGGAACGGAGGAGCGCGAGCTGTAGGGGAACTGAGCTTCTCTGGCCCGATGGTCGAAACAGGTAAGGGGGAAAGGCCCGTTAGCCTTCCCCCTGTCCTGCCCTCCGTTTACCCTCCGGCGACAGCTTGCAGATCGTAGTTGTTCAGAATCTCGGTCTGGATGTCGGAGGTACCGTTGTAGATGTTCCAGCCGTACTTGGTGCCCTGGAAGAACTGGTTGTCGCGGCTGGCGTACACCAGCAGCTTGCCGTTGTCGCGGCTGAGAACCACGTCGCCCGTGTCGAAGCGGCCGTTGTTGTTCGCGTCGCGGAACACGACCACCCGGTAGGTGCCGTAGGGCACGTTACGGGGCAGGGCCAGGGTGTACCCACCCGTCAGGAACTTGTCGATCACCTGGGGCTCGGACCCGTTCGCGGTGTACTGCCCGTTGTTGTACCCGACCACCGCCAGGCCGAGGTTCTGGTTGGGGCTGAACCCCTTGAGCTGTCCGGAGACGGCGGCGCTGCGGGTGCCGAAGATGCTGCACGAGCTGAGGGCGAGGGTACCGAGCGTGGCGACAGCAAGAATCTTCTTCATGGCGAAACCTCCTCGGGAATGTGCCCCACGCTACCGAGTGTGGCGGGCGGGGGCAACCCGGCAACCCTTCCCGCTGGGCTCACGGGAAGCTCATGCGGGGGACCAGGGACTGCGGACACCTGACGCGGCCTTTATTTCCTGGGGGCGGCTATAGTGGCGGCGATGCAAAAACCTCCCTTCACCGCCCTTGCCGCTGTCTACGACGCGATCATGGCGGACGTGGAGTACGACCACTGGGCGGACTTCGTGCTGACGTACGCCCGCGACGGGGGGCTGGAGGCGGAGACGGCGCTCGACCTCGCCTGTGGCACCGGCGCGTTTACCCGCGAACTGCACGGGTCGGGCCTGCGCGTCCACGGGCTGGACGGCAGCGCCGAGATGCTGGAGGTGGCGCGCGAACGCCTGCCTGCCGACGTGGCCCTGAGCGTGGGTGACCTGCGGACCTTCGACCTGAATGAAGTCTTCGACCTCGTGACCTGCGTATTCGACAGCCTGAACAACCTGCTGACGCCGGGCGAGCTGGGGGCGGCTTTGGAACGGGCGCACGCGCACCTGCGGCCTGGCGGCCTGCTCGCCTGCGACCTCAACACCCGGCTGGGCGTGCGGGAACTGTGGGAGGGGAGCAGCATCGAGGGACTGGCTCATCTGCCGGATGGCCGCGAGGTGCATTACCACTGGTCGCACCACTACGACCCTGGCGAAGAGGTCGGCGTGGTGCAGGCCTTCTGCCGGGTGGAGGACGGCGAGGGCGGGCTGGACGAATTTGTGGAGGAACACCGCGAGCGCGGCTACGACCCGGCGGACCTCGAACCGCTGCTTGCGGGGGCCGGGTTCTCGCGCTGGGAGATCGTGGAGTACCCGGATTACGCGCCTCCTTCGGAGGACACGGCGCGGGTGTGGGTGTTCGCGTGGGCCTGAAGGTTCCGGTGCTGGGCGCGGGGGGCTGGGGCACGGCGCTGGCGGTCGCGGCGACGCGGGCGGGTCACCCGGCGACGCTTTGGGCACGGCGCCCCGACTTCGCGGCCCGGTTGAGCGAGGAGCGCGAGAACCGCGAATACCTGCCGGGCGTCGTGCTGCCGGATGGGGTGGAGGTGACCCCGGACCTGGGGCGGGCGGTGGATGGCTCGGACTTCGCGCTCGTCGTTGTGCCCAGCGTCGGTGTGCCGGACCTGCTGGCCGAGCTGCCGCGCGACCTCGGCGTGGTGCTGTGCGCCAAGGGCCTCGCGCCCGACGGGGGACGGCTGACTGACCTGGCGCGGGCGCTGGGCTTCACCCGGGTTGCAGTTCTAAGTGGCCCCAACCACGCCGAGGAGGTCGGCCGGGGCCTGCCCGCCGCGACGGTGGTGGCGAGTGCCGACCCGGCGCTGGCCGAGACGGTCCAGACTGCCCTCGTCTCCCCTGCCCTGCGCGTCTACACCAGCCGCGATGAGGTCGGCGTGGAACTCGGCGGCGTGCTCAAAAACGTCATGGCCCTCGCGGCGGGGCTGGGCGACGGCCTGCGCCTGGGCGACAACGCCAAGGCGGCCCTGATCACCCGGGGCCTGCGCGAGATGAGCCGTTATCTGGTTTCGCAGGGCGCCCACGAGGACACCGTGTATGGCCTGAGTGGGCTGGGCGACCTCGTGGCGACCGCGACCAGCCGCCACAGCCGCAACCGCGCGGCGGGCGAGGCCATCGCCCGGGGCGAGAACCCAGCACAGGGCGGGAAAGTGGTGGAAGGGCTGCGGACCGCTGGCCTCCTTGAAGTCTGGGCCACCGCCCATGGGCACGACCTTCCCATCGTGCGGGCGGTGGCGCGGGTGGCAAATGGCGAGTGGACCCCGGACGTGGGCATCGCCAGCCTGATGGGCCGGAACGCCAAGCCGGAGCTGGAGGGCTAAGGAGTCTAGGTTGATCGGGCCAGAGGGCTGGGCAACCCTGACGCTCACCTGAGGGTCGGCTGCTATACGAAGGGTGAATATGGACACTTTCGAGACTCGAGCCCTGCAACTCGCCATCGACCTGACCCAGAACAACACCTACGAGGGCAAGATGGGCCAGGGCTACGTCGAGGCCCGCGCCGCCGATATCCGCCGCACCTACAACATCCTGTGCGGCCTTGACCCCGACCATCGACCTGCCGCGCCTGCTCCCCGGGCGTCCGGCAGGCGCAAGGCGGCGGTCCCCAGCGCTTCGGCGGAACTGTAATTTCCCCTTCTGGCGCCGGGATGAAGCAGGGCGAAGAACTGCTGGCCCCTGCCGAGGCGTTCGCCCTCCCCTTCTACGCCCAGCCCCACCGCGCCTATCACAATGCCGACCACGTGCGGGCCGTCCTCCACGCCCTCGACGCGCGCGGCCTGCTCACCCCGGCGCTTGCCCTCGCCGCCTGGGGCCACGACCTCGTGTACGACCCGCGAGCGTCCGACAACGAGGAGCGGAGCGCGAAGGTATTCGGGGAGTGGCTGCGGGAACAGGACCTTTCTCCAGAACTGGGGGAGGAGGTGCGCCGCCTCATCCTCGCCACCCGTCACGATGCCCCTCCGACGACACGGGACGAGGCCCTGCTGGTGGACGCCGATCTGAGCATTCTGGGTGCTGATTCCCGGATGTTCGCTGCTTACGACTCCGCTATCCGCCAGGAATACGCGTTCGTGCCCGAGGAGGCGTACCGGGCTGGACGGGCACGCGTCCTCCAGAGTTTCCTCGACCGCGAGCGCATCTTCACTACTCCCGAGTTCGCGGGGCTGGAGGCCCAAGCCCGGGTCAACCTCGCCTCTGCCCTCGAACGGCTGCAATAAGAAAACCGCCCCACAAGGAGGCGGTCTTGGGGCTTTCGGCGTTCAGTCGGCGGCGGTGCCGTGCTGCCCGGCCTGGGCGTTCTGCTCTTCCTTGTCGCGCTCCAGCTTCGCCTTGATCTTCTTCAGGCGGAAGCTCTCCTCGCGCTCGCGCTGGTCGAGCACGCCGCGGATGAAGCGGATGTCGTCCTGGATGCCGGGGATCACGACCTGCTCCAGCGCGTTCACGCGACGGGAGGTCTTCTTGATCTCCTCGCCGATGCGCCGCAGCTTCGTCTCGGTGGCGGCGACCTTGACGATGGCCTCCATCACGCCGCCGAAGTCGGTCGCGGCCTGGATGGTCCGGGCACCCACGGTGATCGGGCTGAAGTTGATCTGCTGCCCGCGCTCGGGGATGTTGATGCGGGGCACTTTCACGCCGTAGATGCTCTCGATCTGCATGTCGACGGCGTAGTCCCCGCTCGCCGCGAGGCTGAGGCTCTCGACGGCCTCCGGGCTGTCCCACGCCTTCGCGCCGAACAGGCTGGTGTAGGCGCCGCGGCTCACGCCGCCGAGCTGCTCGCGGGCGGCCAGCGCGTCCTTGACCAGGGCAAAGAACTCCCCGATCAGGGCGTCACGCTTGCGCTTGAGGAGGTCGGCGCCGCCCGTCGCGGTCTTGAGGCTGGCCTTGCTCGCCAGGAGAGCCGAGCGGGTGGGGCTGATCTGTCCTGCCATGGGTCCACCTCCTTCGTCGGTGGGGTGAGTGGGAAGTGGCTTGGTGCCAGGGGTCTTCCCCCCGACACCTTACCACTCCCCACCGACCGTTAGATTCGGTTCCCCCGCCACATCTCGTCGAGCTTCGTTCCGTAGAACTTGTCGATGGAGTCGCGGCTCAAACGGGTGAGCTGGCTCTGGGGCAGCTTGGAGAGGATGCCCCAGGCCACCGTGAGGCTGTCCTCGATGGAGCGGTCCTGGCCGCCCTGGCCGATGAAGTACGTCTCGAAATCGTCGGCGAAGCGCAGGTACAGCTTGTCGGTCTCGGTCAGCGCGTCCTCACCCGTGATGGCGACGAGCTTGCGGAGGTCCAGGCCGTTCGCGTACGCCGCGAAGAGCTGGTCGGACACGTTCTTGTGGTCGGCCCGCGTCTTGCCCTTGCCGATGCCGTTGCCCTGAAGGCGGCTGAGGCTGGGCAGGGGGTTGATCGGCGGGAACACGCCCTTGGCGTTCAGGCCACGGTCCACCACGATCTGGCCCTCGGTGATGTAGCCGGTCAGGTCGGGGATGGGGTGGGTGATGTCGTCGTCGGGCATGGAGAGGATCGGCACCTGGGTGACCGAGCCGGGCTTGCCCTGGACCACGCCCGCGCGCTCGTACAGCGACGCCAGGTCGGTGTACATGTACCCGGGGAAGCCGCGGCGGCCGGGAATCTCCTCTCGTGCACCGCCGATCTCGCGCAGCGCCTCGCAGTAGTTCGTGAGGTCGGTCAGGATCACGAGGACGTGATAGCCGTGCTCGAACGCCAGGTACTCGGCGGTCGTCAGCGCCATGCGGGGCGTCAGCAGACGCTCGACGGCGGGGTCATCCGCGCGGTTCAGGAACAGCACCGAGCGGGCCAGCGCGCCCGTGCGCTCGAACTCCTGGGTGAAGAAGCTGACCTCGCGCTGGGTCAGGCCCATCGCGGCGAACACCACCGCGAAGTCGCCCTCGTGGCCGGGCACCTTCGCCTGGCGGGCGATCTGCGCGGCGAGTTCGTTGTGCGGCAGACCCGAGCCCGAGAAGATCGGGAGCTTCTGGCCGCGGATCAGTGACGTCTGCACGTCGATGGTCGAGATGCCCGTCTGGATGAACTCCTCGGGCTTGGCGCGAGCGGCCGGGTTCATGGGCTGCCCGTTGATGCTCAGGCGCTGCTCGGCGACGACCTGCGGCAGCCCGTCGATGGGGCGGCCCAGACCGTCGAAGCGGCGGCCAATCATCTCCTTGGACACGCCCAGGCGGGCGACGTCCTCGACCAGGCTCACCGAGGCGGTGGCGAGGTCCAGGCCGCGGGTCTCCTCGAACACCTGGATGACGGCGTTCTGGTCGGACACCGAGATGACCTGCCCGCCGCGCGTGCGGCCGGAGCCGTCGCGGATGTTCACGATGGCGCCGTAGGCCAGGTCGCTGGCCGCGTTCACGAACAGCAGCGGCCCGGAGATGTACGCGACGTCGTTGTATTCCTTCTTCAGGAGGGTGGTCACGCTCTCACTCCTTGGGCGGTGCGCTTGAAGGTGGTGTCGAGTTCGTCCATCACGCTCTCCCCGTAGGCCATGAACTCGCCCTCGGCCACGTAGCGGGCGCGGGAGAGCTTCTCGATCACGGGGTTCTGGATGATCTCGTCGATGGTGGCGCCGTTCCGCAGGGCGGCCTCCGCCTCGTCGTAGAACTTCAGCATCATCTTCATCAGGCCGTAGTTCTTGGGCATGGAGGCGCTGGCGTCCACCGGGTCGAAGCCGTTCTGCTGGAGGAAATCCTGGCGCAGCATGCGGCCCGCCTCGATCACCAGCCGCTCCTGGTCCTGAAGCGCGTCGGGGCCGACGAGCTGCACGACTTCCTGGAGGCTGGCCTCCTGCTGGAGGATGTTGCCAATGCGCTGGCGCAGCTCCGGGAAGTCGGGGCCGACGTTCTCACGGTACCAGCGGTCGAGGATGGGCGTGAAGAGGCTGTAGCTGCCGTTCCAGTTAATCGCCGGGAAGTGACGGCGGCGGGCCAGACCCGCGTCCAGACGCCAGAAGGCGCCCGTGATACGCAGGGTCGCCTGGGTGACGGGCTCGGACATGTCGCCGCCCGCCGGGCTCACGGCGCCGATTACGGAGACCGCACCGTCCTCACCCGCAAGGGTCTTCACCGCGCCCGCGCGCTCGTAGAACGCGGCGAGCTTGGCGCCCAGGTAGGGCGGGTAGCCTTCTTCCGCGGGCATCTCCTCCAGACGAGAGGAAATCTCGCGCAGCGCCTCGGCCCAGCGGCTGGTGGAGTCGGCCATCAGCGAGACCGAGTAGCCCTGGTCGCGGAAGTACTCGGCGAGCGTGACTCCGGTGTACACCGACGCTTCACGCGCCGCCACCGGCATGTTCGAGGTGTTGGCAATCAGGATGGTGCGGTGCATCAGCGGGCCGCCGGTCTTGGGGTCTTCCAGTTCCGGGAACTCCACGAGCACGTCCGTCATCTCGTTGCCGCGCTCGCCGCAACCCACGTACACCACGATGTCGGCGTTGCCGTACTTGGCGACCGACTGCTGAGTCACGGTCTTGCCCGAGCCGAACGGCCCCGGGATCGCCGCCGCGCCGCCCATCACCAGGGGGAACAGCACGTCGAGAATCCGCATCCCCGTGAGGAACGGGAGGCTGGGGTCGAGCTTGCGGGCCACCGGGCGCGGCGCGCGGACGGGCCAGTAGTGCGCGAGGCGCAGCGGGGTGCCGTCCTCCAGCTCCGCGATGGTGTCGTCAATGGTGTACTCACCCGCGGGCACGACCATCCGCAGACGGCCCTGCACCTCGGGGGGCGTCAGGATCTTGTGGGTGAAGGAGAACTCTGGCACGGTGCCCAGGATCGAGGAGCCCGTGACGGTGTCGCCCACCTGCACAGTCGGCGTGAAGCTCCAGCGCTTGGTTCGGTCGAGGCTGGACACCTCGATGCCGCGCGCAATGAAGTCGCCCGACGCTTCACGAATCTTGTCGAGGGGGCGCTGAATGCCGTCGTAGATGCCGTTGAGCATTCCCGGCCCGAGTTCCACGGACAGCGGCAGGCCGGTGGTCTCCACGGGCTCGCCGACGGTCAGGCCGCTGGTGTCCTCGTACACCTGCACGAAGGCGGTGTCGCCGTCGAGGCGGATGATCTCGCCCACGAGGCGTTCCTTGCCCACGCGCACGATGTCGTACATCTTTGCGCCGTACATGCCGCCCGCAATGACGGCCGGTCCGGCGATGTTCTGCACGACGCCCTGCTTGTTCTGCGTCTGCGTCATCTGGTCTCCTTGAGAGGGGGAAGGGGTGCGAATGGAGGCGTCAGGACAATCCCAACCCCAACGCCTCCGCTTCTGGACTCCTCACATTAAAGCTTGATGTCGAATCCGATGGTGTCCCGCACCAGCTTGCCCATGTAGGCCTTCGCGTCCACCGTGTCGGAGGCGAAGGCGTCCCGCAGGCTGGGGATGGGCAGCAGGATGGGGAGGTCCCGGCCCCGCATGATGCGGGCGGTGGCCGTCGCCGGGTCGGGGATCAGGCCGGTGTCCACCGCGACCAGGCCGTAGTTCCCCTCGGTGATGAGGCGTTCCAGGTCCCGCTCAGCGGCGGCAGGGGTGGTTTCCACGACCTCGCTGCCCGCCAGGCGGTAGCCGGTCGCGGTCTCGTGGTCGGTCAGCACGACGACCCTATGCATCGGCGAGTTCCCTCCTGAGTTCCTCGGCGGGGAGGTTGTAGAACTTTCCGCGCCCGATCAGGCGCAGCTTGGCGATCTCCTGCTCCTTGCGGCGCAGGTAGTCCAACACGATGCCCGCACCCAGCGCGTCACTCATAGCGACGTTGCGCGAGGCCTCGTCGAGTTGACGCCGGGCGACGAGTTCGGCGCTGGCGAGGTCCGGCGCCTCCAGGATGGCCTGAAGGTAGGGGTCGCCGAGGGTGTTGTCGCCCCCCGCGACGCGCAGGAAGTCGGCCTCAGTCACGTCCCGCCCGCCGGGGATGAAGTAGCGGGAGGAAGGCGTTCCGCCGCGCAGTTGCAGCGCGATCAGGACGTTCCGCACGTCGATCTCCCGGGTGAAGTAACGGCGCACGTTCACGCCGCGCACGCCCGCGAGGACCGTGCGGTAGTACCCCTGGTCGAGGGCGACTTCGAGGTCGAGCAGGCTGCTCGCCCCCGCGCTGACCGCCGACCGCAGCACGCCGCCGATCTTGCCGCCCGCCACCGCGAGGGTCTGGGCGAGCGAGGCCACATCCGTCGCGGTTGCCGCCGCCTGGAGCACGGGCCAGGGGATCGTCCCAGCGGGCACCAGGGCCGTGAGGATATCCTCGCTGTTCCGGCCCGCCTGAACCCCGCGCACCAGCGTCTTGGCGTTGAGCACGTCGTAGCGCAGCAGCAGGGCTTCCACCTCGCGGGCGGGCTGCCCCACCGCGATGGAGCGCAGGTGCTGGATGCTCCGCAGGTAGTTGCGGCTCAGGGCGGAGTCGAGTTCCGCTAGGCCCGCGTCCTGCGCGGTCGCGTCGCCCATATCCTCGCGCAGCGGCGTCTCCGACACCACGCGCAGGTACTCGGCGTAGTTCCCGGCCCCCGCCGCGTCGTCGATGACGCGACCGGGCAGCAGGTCGGCGCGCAGCATCCGCACGCGGCCGTTGATGTAACCGTAAGGGTTGGTCAAAGTCCCTCCCCTCAGCCGTTCAGGAGGCGCGCGACCTCCGCCGTCAAGGAGTCGCGGCCCGATTGCAGGCGGCCGAGCAGCGTGTTCTGCACGCTCGTCTTGCCGCCGCGCCCGACCAGCCGCACGCCCGTCTCGATGGCGGGGTTGGGGCGCACCTGGGCCTGGACGCCGAGCTGTGCGAGCGCCATCTGGGCGGCCGTCACCTCGTTCGGGTGAACTTCCACCACCTCGGCGTTCGGCAGGGCCGCGCTCGCCTCCTGGATCAGCCGCGCGAGAATCTGCGGGTACTGGGGGGAAGCGGGGGCGCCGCGCAGTTCGGCCTCCGCCTGCTGGAAGGCACGGGCCTGCACCTGGTCGGCTGCGCCCAGACGCTGGGCGTTCGCCTCCAGATCGGCGGCGCTGCGGGCGCGGGTCAGCCCGGCCTGGAGTTCGGCATCGAGGCTGCGCTTCTGGCTGTCGAGCAGGGCGGTCGCCCGCTCCCGCGCCGCGGCGAGGATGGCGGCCGAGCGCTCCTGCGCCTGCGCCCGGATCCGCGCGATCTCGTCGCGGGTTTCATTTTCGAGGATGTCACCGAGGCTCATAGGATCCTCAGCGCAGCAGGAAGAAGCCGACGAAGCCGAAGATCACGAGCGTTTCCGGGATGAAGAACCAGATCGCCATCTGGCCGAACTTCTCGGGACGCTCGGCAACGACGCCCGCGGCGGCGGCGCCGATGGGGCCCTGCGCCAGGCCAGTGCCCACGGCGCCCAGACCCAGCGCGAGGCCCGCGCCGATGGCGCGCAGGCCAGCGGCGTTGGCGTCACCGGTGGCGGCGCCAGCGGCGGCTTCCTGGGCCAGCGCGGAGCTGGCGACGGTGGCGGCGGTGAGGGCGGGCAGGTACTTGACGAGTTTCTTCATGGGGTTCCTCCGAAAGGTGGCTGTCATAGGTGCGGGCGTCAAATGACCGTGTGAATGGGGGGTCACTTGAGGTTGCGAGCGAAGGGTTGGTAGCGGGGGCCGCTCTCCTGGAAGTAGCCGGTGGGGTTGAGGTACTCCACCCACATCAGACGCAGAGGCTGCATGATGTGCCCCAGAATCGTGAGGGCGAACAGGAAAGAGTGCACCAGGAACCCGACGATGATTCCCAGAATCGGGCCGATGATCGGCAACGTGCCGCCCAGACCCCAGCCCACGTCCGTGGCGAGATTGGCGAGGATGGCCGCCGCCACACCCACCGCGAAGAGGCGGGTGAAGGAGATGATGAAGCCGCCCTGCGACAGGATCTCGATCAGCATCAGCGGCGCGCGGGCGAGCACGACGCCCAGCAGGAAGATCACGAAGCCCGCGATCATCACCAGGACGCGCCAGTCGCTGAAGTTCCCCAGAGCGCCGAAATCGCGGCCCGCCTGCGAGATGAAGGCCAGCGACACCAGGCCCACCATGCCGCCCAGGATGCCCGCGGCCTCCCAGAAGTGGTGCATGTGGCGGTGCTTGAGGCTGAGTTGCGCGCGCAGGCCCCACGCCCAGAACAGGAACACGATGCCCAGCATCAGGCAGATGAGCAGCACCGTGGTGCTGAATTCCGGCAGGGTGCGCGGGAAGAGGATCGGGATCAGGCCGGAGGTATGCTCCGCCTCGCCGAGCCGCACGCCCCACAGTCGCTGGGTCAGGGCCGGGTCCACGAAGAACACGTGCAGCTTCTCCAGCACATTGCCGAAGAACTCACCCGTGAGAATGCCCCAGAGGATGCTCCACAGGCTCATGGTCCGCAGCACGTACCCGACCTGGTACAGCGTCTTGGGGTCGAGGGTGGTGCCCAGCAGGCCGACCGGCAAGCTCTGGCCGCGGCGGCTGCGCGCCAGCATCCACAGCGAGGCGATCAGGAACAGCAGCCCGAAGCCGATGTCCGCGACCACGAAGCCGAAGAACAGCGGGAAGAACACCGCCACCACCCACGAGGGGTCGAAGGTGCCGTAGCGGGGCGGGTCGGAGATGTTGAGCAGGAACTCGAAGTTCCGCACGTAGCTGTTGTTCCGCAGCTTCACCGGGACCGTCTCGGCGTGGTGCTCGTTGACGGGCTGCACCTCGTACAGGGCGCGGCCCTTCATCGCGTCCAGCGCCGCGCGGAAGGCGCCCAGGCCCTCGTCGGGCACGTAGCCTTGAAGGACGAAGCCGTACTTGCCGCGCGCCGACTGCGAGCGCGCGTCGTCGATGGCGACCCGGTCGGCCAGCGCGTCGCGGATGGCGAACAGCGCGGGACCGTGGGCGTCCGCGAGGCGCCGCTTCTCGGCCCGGAGCTGATCCAGCGCCCCAGGGTTCTCGCGGGCGATTCGCTCGAACTCGGCCTGAACGGCGCCGACCGGCATCGCGTCGAAGCGGCCCGGCAGGCGCAGCTCGCCCACCCGGGCACGCGAGAGTGCCGCGCGGGCCTTCTCACGGTCGGCGCGCGGCACGGCCAGAGCGCCCGCGACCACGCGCTCGTTCACCCGGTCGCTCGCCAGGGCGAAGCGGTCACCGAGGTCCGCGCGCAGGGCGTCCTCGACCCCGCGCAGTTCCTCGGGCGCCCCCACCGTAAAGGTCAGCAGCGCGAGGCGGCGGCTCTGGTCCACGCCGCCCGCCAGCCGCGCGAGGACGCGCACGACCTCGCCGTAGGCGCCCTGGGTGTCGAGGTCGGCCTGGAGTTCGCTCTCGCGCGCCCCCAGGGCCGAGGCGGGCTGGGCCACCTCCTCCACCCGCGCTGCCCACTCGCCCTCGGGGAGCAGGGGGGCCGACGCGCCACGCACGGCGCCGAGTTCCCCCAGGGTGGTCTCGGTGCGGGCGAGCAGGCGCTCGGTGTTGCGGCGCTCGTCGGCGGCGGCGCCGCCCAGCGGCCCGGTCTCGAACCCCTCGGCGTCGAGGGGAACGATGTGCAGCACCCCCGCCCCTTGCAGGGCAGCCATGACCTCGCGGCTGTCACGCTGACGGCCCGCGACGATCACCTGGTGCATCCGGCTGATCAAGGCAGCACCGCCCTCAGGATGTGCTCGACGGCGGGGCCCAGCTTGCCCTCGCTGCGGGACTGCACGGCCCCGACCTCCTGCTGCGCGTGGGCGCGGGCCTCGGCGCGGATCGCTTCCGTCTGCCCGGCCAGCACCTCCTCGAACTCGCGGCGCATCTGCGCGGCCTGCGCCTGCGCGTCTTGCAGGATGCGCGCGGCCTGCGCCTCGGCGGCCTCGACCTCGCGCTGCGCCTCGGCTCGGGCGGCCTCCAACTGCGCGTCCAGAGCCCGCTCGCGGGTGGCGAGTTCACTCAGGATTCGACTAGCGGCGTCCAAATCGCTCCTCCTTTCTCCTCACAACACGGTCTTGTAGAAATGCGGCTCACTTGACTTCTCCAGTGTCCGGCTTCCGTGGTTCACGGCGCTCCACCCACGGGGAATGGAGCGCACCAGGGCACGAGCCCACTTGTAGAATCACGGGCCCGACGAAGAGTGCTGTCAAGCCCGCGCAGATAGTACCATAAGGTTCGTTTTAGCCGAGGACAATCATCCTCAGATGGCGCGGGTGCCGGGAAAAGTCCCGCCCCCGGGGATGCGGCCGGGGGCAGGAGGACGTGGAGGGTCGGAAGGAGGGGTGCCCTTCAGTCGCCGCCGAGGAACACCGGGGCGCCCAGGCCGGTCTCGTTCTCGCTGTAGCCCTGCTCGCTGTGGGCGCTGATGTCGATGCCCGCGATCTCCTGGCTGGCCGGAACGCGCAGCGGGGTGAACAGGCTGACGAGCCGCAGCAGGATCAGCGAGCCCAGGCCCGTCCAGACCACGCTGGCCGCCACGCCGACGAGCTGGATCAGAACCTGCTCGCCCACCGGCTTGCCCTGTCCGGTCGTCCAGGCGAGAGCCCCAGTGAGTATGGCCCCCACGATGCCCGCAACGCCATGGCAGGCGAACACGTCGAGCGAGTCGTCGGCCCGCATGGCGTGCTTGTACTGCACGGCCCAGAAGGAGGCGGTCGCGCCGAGGGCTCCCACGATGACCGAGGCCCAGGGGCTCACGAACGCGCAGGCAGGGGTGATGGCGACCAGGCCCACGACCAGACCGGTGGCGGCCCCGACGGCGGTGGGCTTGCCGCTGCGGCTGCTCTCCCAGCCCAGCCAGGTCAGCATGGCGGCGGCGGGCGCGACCAGCGTGGTGATAAAGGCCAGCCCCGCCGTCTGCCCGGCGCTCAGTGCGCTTCCGGCATTGAAGCCCATCCAGCCGAACCACAGCAATCCCGCACCCAGCAGGACGAAGGGGACGTTGTGCGGCACGTGCGCCGTGCGGGGAAAGCCTATCCGCGATCCCAGGACCATCGCCGCGACCAGGGCGCTGATCCCCGCCGCGATGTGGATGACCGTGCCGCCCGCGAAATCCAGCGCCCCGAGCTTGAACAGCCACCCGTCCGCGCTCCAGACCCAGTGGGCCAGCGGCGAGTAGATCAGCAGGCTCCAGAGCCCGCCGAAGAGGATGAAGGCCCCGAAGCGCATCCGCTCGATCACCGCGCCGCTCACCAGCGCGAGCGCGATGATGGCGAACATCGCCTGGAAGGCCGCGAAGACGTACGACGGGATGGTGCCGCTGAGCTGGTCCTTCAGTCCTTCCAGCCCCAGGTGGCTCAGCCCGCCGATCAAGGCATTGCCGCCCTCCCCGAAGGCGAGGGTGTATCCGGCGACCATCCAGACGATGCCGACCAGGCCGATGGACACCACACTCATCATCATGGTGTTCAGCACGCTCTGGGCGCGGGTCAGGCCGCCGTAGAAGAAGGCCAGCCCGGGTGTCATGAGCAGCACGAGCGCGGCGGAGGCGAGCATCCAGGCCGTGTCGCCCGCGTTGAGTTCCGGCTTGGCATCCTGCGCGAGGGCCACGCCGCCGAGGAGAAGAAGCAGGGGCAGGAGTTTCTTCATGGCAGGGCTCCTTGGACCGGGACGCCCGGCGTGAGCTTCGTCTCGGTGACGGGGGTCAGCGCGGCGTTGTCCTCCTCGCCGGTGCGGATGCGGATCACCCGTTCCAGCGGCTGCACGAAGATCTTGCCGTCGCCCACCTCGCCGGTGCGGGCGGCCTGGCAGATGGCGCGGATCGCCACGTCCACAAAGGGCTCGGAGACGGCCATGCGGAACTCCACCTTCTCGCGGAATTCGATCATCACCCGGGTGCCGCGGTAGTGCTCGACCACCTCCTGCTCGCCGCCATGCCCCGAGACGCGGCTGAGGGTGATCCCGCTGATCCCCGCCTGAAACAGCGCCTCCTTGACCTGCTGCACCCGTTCGGGCCGCACGACCGCCGTGATCAGTTTCATGGCGTCTCCTTTTTCCCGCTCAATTTGCAGTGTTCGCATCCCTGCATGGAGCCAGGGTAGGAGGAGAGGTGCGGGATGTCAACGAAAAGTTGAACAGATGTACAGACTGATGCGAACAGATTGCAGATCGAGCGGGTTTAGCGAGAGGTCAGAGGTGACAGAAGTGCGGGTTGTGGAGAACCCTCTGAACAACGGGACGAATTCGGGAGGCCACAAGGCTGAGGGGAGAAGCCCCCTCGGCCTCTCCCCCCCTTGTTGCGTTGGATTGTTCAGGTCACTCGGCGTGCCCGCCTCCCTGCCCACAGCCGGTAGGCCAGGACGAGGACGCCCGCCAACCCCAGCGCGGCGAGCAGCGGGGCGAACACCGCGAGGAGGCTGAGGGTGAGACTCGCCCCGTCCTCGGCGGTGCTGACGACCGGGTTTGCCAAGCCGCCCGTTGTGGCGGTCGCCAGTGGGCGAATGGCCGCGCGGGTGGTGTGGACGCCGCCCGCCACGAGCAGGCCCAGCGCCAGGCTGAGCGCCGGGGGCACGTCCGCGATTCCGGCTTGAGCCGTGAAAAGCACCGCCCCCGCCGCCGCGTTCACCACCCCGCCGACGAGGTGAAGGGCATGGTCCACGCCCGGAATCTTGTCGCCCACGAAGTCGAGCAGGCCCAGCACCCCGACCCCCAGCAGCACCCAGGGATTCCCCAGCAGGTCGTAGGGCGCGCTCAGGTGCAGCACGCCGGAGCGGGAGAGCAGTCCCACGACGAGGAGCGGGATATAGGCGTTCAGACCCGCCGCGCCCGACAGGCCGAGGGAGGAGAGCAACCCGGACAGCAGTTCCATCTCTCCCTATACGCGCCCCGCTCCCCGGGGTTGCCTCAGCGCAGGTAGGCCGCGAGCAGGTCCACCCCGGCCCGCAGGTCGTCCTCGTGGACGGCTTCCACGATGGTGTGGATGTAGCGGGTGGGGATGCTGAGGGTCACGCTGGGCACACCCGCCCGCGACTTCTGAATCGCCGCGCCGTCCGTCCCGCCCAGCGGCAGCACCTCAAGCTGGTAGCGGATGCCTTCCCGCTCGGCGAGGTCCACGAGGTCGTCCACCAGCCAGCGGGTCGAGATCATGGTGGAGTCGAAGACCTTGATGCCGATGCCGTCCCCCAGGCGGGTGACCGCCTCCTCCGGCCCGACGCCGGGGGTGTCCACCGCCAGGGTCACGTCCAGACCAATGCCGAGGGTGGGTTCGGCGCCGTAGGCCGCCACCGTGGCGCCGCGCAGCCCCACCTCCTCCTGCACGCTGAAGACGGCGACCACATCGTGCCGGGGGCGGGTGTCCCGGAAGCGGCGCAGCACCTCCAGTTGCAGGAACACGCTGGCACGGTCGTCCATCGCCTTGCCCACGGTGAGCTTGCCCACCTGCCGGGCCGTCTGGTCGAGGGTGACCATGTCGCCCACCCGCACGCGCCGCTTGACCTCCTCACCGTCCAGGCCCAGGTCCACGAAGAATTCCTTGACCTCGGGCACCTTCTTGCGGTCTTCCGGCGTGGCGATGTGGACAGGTTTACCGCCCGGCGTCATCACGCCCGGGAGGGGGCCGCCGCGCGTCTGCACCGTCACGTTGCGGGCGAAGAGGTTGCGGGTGTCGAAGCCGCCGAGCGCCTGGAGGCGCAGGAAGCCGCGCTCGTCGATGAAGCTCACCAGGAAGCCGATCTCGTCCATGTGGGCGCTGAGCATCACGCGCTCGCGCTTGCCCTCGCCCTCACCGCCCCGCAGGGCGAACACGTTGCCGAGGGCGTCCACCCGCACCTCGTCGGCCAGGCCCTCCAGCTCGCGCAGCACGAGGTCACGCACCGCGTCCTCGTTGCCCGGCACGCCGTTGAGGTCGGAGAGCTGACGAAGAAGGTCCAGCCGCAGTTCAGTTGTGGTCACGCGGGCCAGGATACGCCGCACGGGGAGAGGGTTGATCGAATCTCTACCGGCCGCTGTTCGACTCAGGCGGACGGCTGGTGAGCATGACCAGTGGTCCGGCCCGTTTTCTGAGGCAGTGGGGTTCTGCGGCGTTGGGGGGGCGTGCCCGTTCACCCCCTCTGCCAGCAGCTCTCCGAGTCCCAGCCTCCCCCCTCAAGGGGGAGGGGCAAAAGATTACGTTCCAGCGCGGGTGTTTGAGACTTGGAATAGGGAGGTGACCAAAGCTGACCGGGCCGTCGGCACAGGTGAATGGCTCCCGGCCAGGGGGTACTCACCTGATTAGGACACCGAGGGCACTGCCTCGGGTTCCGGCTTCGGCCGCAGGTCCGTCCCGTTGAAGCGGGCCTGCCCCTCTGCCAGCCCCTGCGTGGCCCAGACCTCCACCGCGTCCGCCCCCAGCCGCACGAGTTCGGCGAGGGTGCCCGCCTCCTCCTCGCGCCACTTGCTGAGGACCCAGTCGGCCGGGTCCCAGCCCGCTGGGGGGCGGGAGATGCCGACCTTCAGGCGCGGGAACTTCTCGGTCCCCAGCACGCGGATGAGGTCGCGCACCCCGTTCTGCCCGCCGTGCCGCCCACCCAGCCGGAACTTGAGGAGGCCGAAGGGGCTGTCGAGGTCGTCCTGCACCACCAGGAGGCCGTCCGGCTCCAGCTTGTAGAAGGCGACGAGCGGCCCCACTGCCTTGCCCGACGTGTTCATGAAGGTTTGCGGCTTGACGAGGAGGACCCTGGCGCCCGGAGCCGCGCCCACCCGCACCTCGGCCACCTCGGCATCCTTGTCCTTGCGCCAGATGGCACCCCAGCGGCGGGCCACCTCGTCCACGACGAGCCAGCCGACGTTGTGCCGGGTCCGCGCGTACTGCGCGCCCGGATTGCCCAGGCCGACGACGAGGTTCAAGGTTCAGGCCTCCAGGCTGTTCAGGGTAGCGCGCCACTGGGCCTCGGTCTCGCGCACGCGGGCCTCGCCCCTCGCCCTCGCGTACCCAGCACGAAAGTCGGCGAAGCGGGTGTCGGTCTCGGCGAAGAGGAGGCCCAGCGCCTGACGCACGTCCTGCACGTTGCGGTCCGTCAGCACAGTGTCCTTGGTATCGAGCACCTCGTCGAGCGTCGCCATCAGGCCCGAAAGGGGCCGCAGCCACTGAAAGGAGGGGTCGTTCATCACCAGTGAGTACAGCGCGAAGGGTCCCCCCACTGGACCGTGCAGGAACTCGTACTCGCCCTTGGCAAAGTCGAGCAGCGCCGAGTGGAAATGCCGCAGCGCCTGCGCCAGCGCCGTGAGCCGCGCACGTACCTGAGCGTCCGTAGCCGTCATGGGCCAAGGGTAGCAGGGGGCGGCGAGGTCGGCCCGGTCCTTGTCCCCCAATTTCGCGCTGGAGAAGGAGGCCACAACTGTCTTCATCCGTACGTGCATGGTGGGGATGAGCGTCCTCACCCTCACGCCCTATTCCGCTCCAGCACGTGCGGCGCGAGGAAAACGGCGGGCCAGCGGACGGTCGCCAAACGTGCCGAACTCTACCAGCCCAGCGTGCCCGGCTCCCCCTTGAATGGCCCGACCACGTCCGGCGTGATCCAGCCGCCGTAAAAGCCGCCTGGTTGGGGAATGACGGGCTCGCCGTCCACCCGGCACTCGTCCATCCGGCCCGCATAGACGGCGATATGGCCCGCGATCTCCCGGAAAGCAGGAGTGGGACGTTCATAACTCCAGCCCGCACCCTGAGCTGTTTTTCCTCCAGCCTGAAGCGTCCAGTACGACGCCCCGCCCTTCCACTCGCAGACGCTGCCGCCGCCCGCGGGGGTCAGCACGCCCGGCAGAAAGGCCGCGCGCGGCAGGTAGTAGGTGGGGGGATGGCTCGTTTCCAGGACGCGAAAGGCTTCGGTCGTCTCAGCGATCTTCACCCCACCGAGCCAGATTTCGATGCGATAGGCCGTGCGCTCCAGCCGGGGAGGGCGAGGGTAGTCCCACACGCTCTCCTGACCGGGACCGGGCTTGACGGGTTGGGGACGCGGCATGGGGGCAGTGTGATCGCTCCCGCCGATCCGGGCTGTCGGCCTTCCCCCCATCGGGTAGCCTAGCCCATGACCACCGTCAATCTGCCGGACGCCGAGACTCCCGAGCTGAGCGGCACGGTGAACCTCGCTGACATCGAGGCGCTGGGCCGCTCCCGCCTGGATCGCAACGCGCTGGAGTACTACGCCAGCGGCGCGAACGACGAGGTGACGCTGGCGGCGAACCGCGAGGGCTTTCGCCGTATCCGGTTGCGCCCCCGGATGCTGGTGGACGTGTCCAACGTGGACACCCGGACCGAGGTGCTGGGCCTGCCCCTGAGCCTCCCGGTCGGGATCGCCCCCAGCGCCTTTCACGGCCTCGCCCACCCGGAGGCGGAGCGGGCGACGGCGCGGGCGGCCGCCGCGGCGGGCAGCGTGATGACGCTCAGCACCTTCTCCAACACGCCCATAGAGGAGGTCGCGCGGGAGGCGCCGGGCCGCTTCTGGTTCCAGCTCTACCCATACACCGACCGCGAGCTGAGCGCCGAGGTCGTGCGCCGGGCGGAGATGGCGGGCGCACGGGCGCTGGTGCTGACGGTGGACGCCCCCTTCGTCGGCCGCCGCGAGCCGAACGAACGCCACCGCTTCGCCCTGCCGCCGCACCTGAAGGTCCCGAACGTGGGGAGCCGGGAGCGCCTGGCCGAGCTGGAATCGGAGTCCGGGTCGCAACTCGTGAACTACTTCCAGGGACTGATCTCCAAGACCTTCACCTGGGCCGACCTGGCGTGGCTGCGCTCGGTCACGTCCCTGCCTATCGTGCTCAAGGGCATTCTGACCGCCGAGGACGCCCTGCTCGCCGCCGAGCATGCCTGCCACGTCTGGGTCAGCAACCACGGTGGGCGGCAACTGGATACCGCCGTGAGCAGCATCGAGGCGCTGCCGGAGGTCGTGGAAGCGGTCGCGGGGCACGTCGAGGTCTATCTCGACGGCGGGGTGACGCGGGGGACTGATGTTCTGAAGGCCGTCGCACTGGGAGCCAAAGCCGTCTTCCTGGGCCGGGCCACCCTATGGGGTCTCGCGGCGGGAGGAGAAGCAGGCGTGCGGCGCACCCTCGACCTCCTCCACGACGAGGTGCGGCTGGCGCTGGCCCTGTGCGGCAAGCAGAACATCGGGCAGGTGGGGCGGGACCTGGTGCGGATGTGAGCACAGCGCCTCCCATTCAGGCTTTGATCTCAAGCAAGGACAACGCCCTGGTGCCTCTGCCCCTCGGGCGGTTCTGACCCGCTCCCCTCGTGTGACTCGTAGAGCCGCTCGCGGAGAGGGCCTGGCGCAGCCAGGGGTGAGGGGGCGCCCAACCGGCGACCTCGCCCCATCCGGGCAGCTTCCAGAGGTGGCTCCGAGTAGAGCCAAAAGTCTGCCTGCCGTTACTCAAATTTGACAGGAACCTGTCAGGAGCTTAGGCTGAACCTCCATGCCCGAACTTACGGCGGAGGGGGCCGCCTTCACCGACCTGCTGCTGGAGGTCTTTCGGCTGAACGGACGGCTGCTGGACGCGGGCGACCGCCTGACCCGTCCCCTGGGGCTGAGCAGTGCTCGCTGGCAGGTGCTGGGCATGGTGGAACACGGTCCCGTTACGGTGGCGCAGATCAGCCGGGTCATGGGTCTGGCGCGGCAGAGCGTGCAGCAACTCACCGACGCCCTGGAGCGGGACGGTTTTCTAGCCTACGTGGACAATCCGGGGCACCGCCGCGCCCGGCTGGTCCAGCTCACGGCGAAAGGAGAGGCCGCTGCCGCCCACCTCATCCCCGCACAGGCCGAGTGGGCCAACCGGATGGGTGAAGGGCAGACCTCAGAAACCCTCCAGGCCGCGCTGACCACGCTCCGTGCCCTGCGCGAGCGGCTGGAGCAGGACGCGAACCCGGCCCCCTGATCTCCCCCAGGAGGAACAACCATGCAGATCACCCAGTCGGCCCTGTCGCTCAACGTGCCGGATCTCCGCGCCTCCGCCGAGTTCCTGCAACGGCACTTCGGCTTCGTGCCCGAGATGGAATATGAAGGCGTGGCGTCCCTGACCCGGGGGGACGCGGGATTCAACCTGATCTTCCTGCAAACGGGCCTGTCCACCTTCAAGCCGCGGCACATCGCCGGAAGCGCCGGGCAGGGGCTGCTCGTCGTCTTCGTGGTGGACGATATCGACGCCGAGTACGCGCGCTTGCGGGCCGAAGGGGTGCCCATCGTCACGCCCATCGAGACCGAGCCGTGGGGCGAGCGCTACTTCCAGGTTTCGGACCCCAACGGCGTGATCCTGCAACTGGTCCAGTGGGTCCCGGCACCGGAGGGCAGTCCCTGGGCTGGGCAGGCGGCGGACGGGTAGCTCCACGTCCGGTGCGGCGGGGCGCAGAAGCGTTGTCATGCTGAGCGCCAGCGAAGCCCGCCCCAACCCTAAGCCGCCTCCACCTGCTGTTTCTGTCTCCTTCTCGTCCTCGGCGTCCTGAGCGCCTTCTCGCTTTCCAGCATCCGCTTGAGCGCCGCCTCGGCGCGGGTCAGGCCCTCCAGCTCGGGCTCGGTGCGGTTGGCGCGGGGCTCGTAGTCGTCCAGCACCTTGCCCTCCTGGTAGCGGTCGAAGATCACCGGGCAGATGTAGCTGCCGCGGGTGACGGCGGGGGTGTTGCCCAGGTCCTCGGCGACGTACTTGACGCATTCCACCAGCGTCTTGCGGGCCTGCCGCTCGGACTCGGGCGGCCCGGCCTCGGCCAGGAATTCGGCGGCGATCAGGGTGCCGCCCCAGGTGCGGAAGTCCTTGGCGGTGAAGGGGCCGATGACCTCGCGCAGATAGGCGTTCAGATCGGGGGCACGGACACGGGTTCGAACCCCGTCGTCCACGCTCTGGAAAAGCCAGGGACCGGGCAGTTCGAGCAGCCGCTCCACGTTGGTGGCGAGCGTGCGGTCCCGCACCGTCTTGTGCTGCTCGATGCCGTGCTTGCCCCGGAAGTGGAAGGTGATGGCGCCCCCTTCCAGCTTCACGTGCCGCTGCCGCAGGGTGGAGAGGCCGTAGGTCTTGTGGGCACGCATGTAGGCGTCGCTGCCCACCCGGAAGTGGGCGACGTGAAGGAGCCTCGTCATGACGGCAAGGACCTTGCGCCGGGGCAGGCCGGAGAGGCGCAGGTCGGAGGCGGTCGCCTGTCGGAGGGTGGGCAGGGCGTCGGCAAATCGGGCCAGCCGCTGCCACTTCTTCAGCGCCCCCGCCTGCACGAAGTCGGAGTGGTAGCGGTACTGGAGGCGCCCGGCGGCGTCGCGCCCGAAGGCCTGAAGCTCCGCGTCGGGGTCGGGTGAGACGTACACGCCCTCGTAGGCGGGCGGCACGGCGAGGGCCGAGATGCGGGCGATGCCCTCCTCGTCGGTGTACTCCTCCCCGTCCGGCCAGAAGTAGCGGAACTCGTCGGGCTTGTTGCCCTCGCGGCGGAGGTATTCGTCCTGAAGAATTTCGGTGCGGCTCGTCATGACTCGCGGGCCTCCATCGGCAACTGCCAGTCAATCGGCGTCTCCCCCGCCTCCTCCAGCGCGGCGTTTACCCGTGAGAAGGGCCGTGTGCCCAGGAACTTCGCCACACTGAGGGGACTGGGGTGGGCCGACTCGATGATGACGTGCTGCGGGTTGGTGACGAGCTTGGCCTTTTTGCGGGCGTAGGCGCCCCACAGCACGAACACGACCCGCGTGGGCTTGTCGTTCACGGCGCGGATCACGGCGTCGGTGAATTGCTCCCACCCCTTGCCCGCATGGCTGTTGGGCTCGCCCTGGCGAACGGTCAGGACAGCGTTCAGCAGCAGGACGCCCTGCTCGGCCCAGTGGTGCAGGTAGCCGTGCCGCGGCGGCTTGAACCCCACGTCGCTCTGCAACTCCTTGTAAATGTTCCCGAGACTGGGGGGCGGACGGACACCGGGCCGCACGCTGAAGGCCAGGCCATGCGCCTGCCCGGGGCCGTGGTAAGGGTCCTGGCCCAGGATGAAGACCTTCACGTTCTCCAGCGGCGTGTAGCGCAGGGCGTTGAACACGTCGGGTGCGGGCGGAAAGACGTTGTGGGTGCGGCGTTCCTCGACCAGGAAATCCTTGAGGGTGTGGAAGTACGGCGCGGCGAACTCGGGGGCGAGGGCGCGCTGCCACGACTCGGGAAGACCGGCGGGCAGGATGGGTTTGGGGACCCCGGACTTGGGGTCGCTGGACGTGAGGCCGAACAGGTCGGGCTGGTCACTCATGGGTGGGGATCTCCGTTTCGGGGCAGTTCGGGGCGGCTTCTCGGGCTTGGGCGGCAGGCCCCGGGCGGCCCGCTCGGCGCGCAGCACGGCCTTTTTGCGGCTGCCGTGGCGCCCGTAGATGCGCCGGGCCTCGGCCTCGAAGCTTGCACTCTCCCGCGCAGCATAGATTCTGGCCCGCGCGGCGGCCCCGGCTTTTCCTTCATCGACGATGGGCGGCGGGTAATCCAGGCGCGCCGAGCCGCTCCACTCCCACGGGGCGTGCAGGAAATCCAGGGGCGCGTCCGCGAGTTCCGGCACCCAGCGGCGGATGAAGGTTCCATCCGGGTCCTGCTCCCGCGCCTGCCGGGTGGGCGAGTAGATGCGGACGCGGTTGATGCCCACCGTGGCGCTTTGCATCTGCATCTGCGACCAGTGGATGCCGGGTTCGTTGTCGAGCCACTGCCGCGCCAGGAAGAGACCAATCGGCCGCCAGTGCAGCCACAGGTGCTGCGAGGCGAAGGAGACGAGCATCGCGCGCATGCGGAAGTTGAGCCAGCCCGTCGCGTGCAGCATCCGCATGCAGGCGTCCACGAGGGGATACCCCGTCTGCCCGTGCGACCAGCGGTCGTAGAACTCCTGATCCCAGTGGGGCTCCCGAAGGCCGTCAAAGACCGGGTTGAGGTTCCGAAACTCCATCTCCGGCTCGGATTCCAGGCGCTGGATGAAGTGGCAGTGCCAGTGCAGGCGGCTCTCGAAGGAGCGGAGGGAGCGCACCCAGCGGGGATCAGCGTCCGGTTCACCCCTGACCGCCGCGAGGCGCCGCCGGGTCGCCTGCACGACCTCCCGCAGCGAGATGGTCCCGAAGGCGAGGGGGCTGAGAGACGAGAGCAGCTTTCCTCGGCGGTTAGGGGACTGCTCAGCTCGCGCTGGTAGTCCACCCCGCGCACGGTGAGGAACGAGTCGAGGATGCCGTGGGCGACTGACTCTCCACCAGGAAGGATGAGCTTGTCGTTGGGTGGGACGCCCAGTTCCGCGTGGGTACACAAGCCGCCGGGTGAGAGGTCCGTCCCCCTCAAAGCGGAGGGCGTGGGGACGAGCGGCGCCGCCATTCTCTCCTCCCACGTGTCCGCCCAGCCGTCCCGGTCGCGCAACCTCCGCACCACTCCGCTTTGCGGCAGTTCGGTGAAGGGAATGCCCCGCTTCCGCGCCCAGGCCCGCACTCGCCGGTCCCGCCCGTAGCTGACCCCATTCCCGGTTTCCTCGTGTGCCCACAGGCCGCCGATGGGCACGAGTTCGGACAGTTCTTCCAGCACGGCGACCGCCTCGCCCCGGCGTACGACGAGGGGAGTGCCGAGCACCCGGAGCCGCTCGTCCAACTCGGCCAGGCAGCCGTTCAGATACGTCAGGTGGTGCCCGGCGAACTCCTCGTGGTGGAGTTGCTCGGGCTCGTAGAGGTAAAGGGGCAGCACAGGCCCGCGCTCCGCTGCCCGAATCAGGGGAGCGTGGTCGCGCACGCGCAGGTCCTTCTTGAACCAGACGACCTGCACCGGGGGACCGCTGGGCGGACGGGGCATCGGGGAGGAGTCTCCCCCACCTCATCCGCGTGGACGGTAGGCGCCCGCCCACACTCAGGAAAAGGTAAAGCGGGCCGCCTCTCTGGACGACCCGCCCTCAATCACGAGAAGCCTAGACGCCCAGCCTCCCCGTCACGGCCTTCACCACGGGCGAGCCGTTCGCCCCGTCGAAGGCGTCAATCTCCTCGATGAAGCGGTCGAAGAGGTAGCGGCTGTCGTGCGGCCCGGGGCTGGCCTCCGGGTGGTACTGCACCGAGAAGACGGGGTAACGGCTGTGCGCCATGCCCTCCAGCGTGCCGTCGTTGAGGTTGACGTGCGTGGCGACGAACGAGCCGTTCGGGATGGACTCGATGTCCACCGCGTACCCGTGGTTCTGGGAGGTGATCTCCACGTTCCCGGTCAGCAGGTTCTTGACGGGCTGGTTCCCGCCCCGGTGCCCGAACTTCATCTTGAAGGTCTGGCCGCCCGCCGCCAGCCCCAGAATCTGGTGCCCCAGGCAGATGCCGAAGGTGGGCAGCAGGCCCATCAGTTCCCAGGCGGTCTTGTGCGCGTACTCCAGCGGGGCGGGGTCACCGGGGCCGTTCGACAGAAAGAGGCCGTGCGGCTGAAGGGCCATGATCTGCGCCGGGGTGGTGTGCGCCGGAACGACGATGGGCTCGATCCCGACCTCCGACAGCCGCTCGATGATGGTGTGCTTGATCCCGAAGTCCATCAGCACGACCCGCTTGCCGTGCCGCAGCGTGGGGAAGGCGTAGGGCAGCGGGGTGGTGACCTCCCGCGTCATGTCGTGCCCGTCGATGTCCTGATGGTCGCGGGCGCGCTGGACGTAGACCTGCTCCTCGGCGGGGGTGAACTCGCCGTAGGGGTCCCCGGGGTGAGTGTACGAGCGGTGGGCGATCACACCCTTGACCACGCCGCCCGTCCGCAGCCGCCGCACGAGGGCGCGGGTGTCGATCCCCTGGATGCTCACCACGCCGTACTGCTGCATGAAGGCTTCAAGCGACTGCTGCGCCCGGTGGTTGGAATACTCGCCCGAAAACTCTCGGGAGATGAAGCCGCGCACGTACGGCTTGTTGCTCTCCATGTCGTAGATCGCCACGCCGTAGTTGCCCACGTGGGGATAGGTGATCGTCACGATCTGCCCGTTGTACGAGGGGTCTGTCATGATCTCCTGGTAACCCGTCATGGAGGTGTTGAAGACCACCTCGCCGACCGTCTCGCCGCGGTGCCCGAAAGCGTAACCGCGGTACACCGTGCCGTCTTCCAGGGCCAGGATCGCCCGTTCTTTTCTGATCATAGATAAGCCCTCCATGCGCGCCTCACGGGACGCGCTTCATGGTCGGCGCCGGTCACCAGCGGTACTGGACCGACGACTGACCGATGATGACACCGCCCTGCAAGGAGCGTTGTGACGTCATGCCGTCATACCGGTTGATGAGGTCGGCGAAGACATTGGAGAAGCGGCCGAGCATAGGGTCCGCGTTCCCGCCGGTCGTCGCCGCAGCAAGGGCGGCCTGGAAGTCCGCCGCGCTCAGGTCCGGCAGGTTGCGGCCATAGCTCCACCCCGCCGCATTCGTCAGGTTGATGCCCGCAGCCCGGAAGGCGTCGCTGGTGCCAAGCGTCGGGGCACCCCCGGCGAGGGCGGCCCGCAGCGCCTCCTCGTTGTAGGCCGTGACGAGATAGTCGCCGCGGAAGCCGTACACCATCTTCAGGCGGCCGAGAGCGTTCGTCAGGTCCTCCAGGCTGCGGTTGGCGGTGTTCAGGGCCGCGGCTTCCGCTGGGCTCTGCTCACCGGAGGTCAACGACCCAGTCAGCCCCTTGAACAGGCCCCCGAGGTTGCCTTTCAGCCCCGCCAGGGCAGCGTTCACGCTCGCGGCGTACTCGGGCAGTTGCGCTTCCGCGGCGGCGCGTTCGGTGACGCGCTGGTAGGTGACGGAGTACCGCAGGGCAGCGAGGGGATCGTTCGTGTTCAGCCCCGCCCGGCTCCCGCCCGCCAGGGTGACCCGGGCGCACTCGTCCCCCAGATACTGGCTGCTCCGTTCCAGGTAGTTGGCGAGCTGGCTGTCCGTCAGGAACCCGAAGGGCTCCAGCAGGTCCACCCGGGTGAGCCAGCGGGCCACATACGCGGGCTGCTCAGGGGCGCACGCACTCGCCGACACATTCTCAGCATCAGCGGGAATCACGTCCTGCACGCGGAAGTTGGTGGTGTGGGTCAGGATGCGGCGCAGGGGCTGATCCTTGCCCTGCGCGTTGGGCACCTGGGCGCTGCGGGCCGTGAGCCCCGCCGCCGTGGTTGTGAAGCCCGCCGCGTACTGCCCCAGCGTGTCCACCGCGTCCACGATGGGCGAGAGCAGCCGGGGCAGCCCGAAGCGCGCGAACTGCCCCCGAACGACCTTCGCGATCCCCGAGAAGTTGAGGAAGAGGCTCAGCTCCTGGTTGCCCACCGTCCGCGTAGGTGTGGTGTAGGTCGCGGAATCGCCCAGTTTCGGGGCAGCCTTGCCCCCCAGCCGCCCCAGGTAATTCATCAGCAGCGTCTTGTCGGTGGAGAAGTAGACCAGGCCGCCCGCCTGCCCAGCGAACACGTTCCCCGCCCGCACGAGGGGATACGCTCCCACCCGCGCCCCGGGTACCTTGGGAAGCTGCGCCCCGAAGAACTCGGAGGCGAGGTCGCCCGCCCGCGTGACGCCCAGCACTTCCGGCGAGAAGTTGGACCCCTGGCCCACCGTGAACACCCCGAGCGCCGCTTCCTGCCCCAGCGAGTCGGCCAGGATCGCCTGAAGCCCCTGGACGGTCTGCCCCGCCTCCCCCTCGGCGTCCACCCCCAGCGCACGTTCCAACAGACCCGCGACACGTCCAAAGGTGGGCGCGGCGTTCCGCGTCTCCAGGGTCAGGAGAGCCCCCGCCGGAAGTTGCTCGGCCAGCGGGGCAGCCCCGGCAGCGGAGACGGCGAGGAGCGTGGTCAGGGCAGCCGTGAGGGGAAGTCTCATAGCCCCCATCCTAGCCGTGAGCTCGGCATACTGGGGACGCACATCTGCCTCACTCCAGCTCCTTGTACATCGCAATCTCGTTACAGTTCTCGAAGAACGCACACCGCTGGCACTCGCTCCAGACCTTGGGGTGCAGGTTCGTCTTCTCGATCCGGGTAAAGCCGCACTTCTCGAAAAAGCCCTGCTGGTATGTCCAGGCGAAGAGGGCGGGGAGGGCGATCTCGCGCGCCTCGGCCTCGCAGGCCTCGACGAGCTGTTTGCCCAGCCCGCGCCCCTGCATGTTCGGGTGAACGGCCAGCCCACGCACCTCCGCCAGGTCGGGCGCGAGCATGTGCAGGCCGCACACCCCCGCCAGCCCCCCAGGCTTTCCCTCGTGCCCCTCGGCCAGGACGAGGTGGAAGTCGCGGATGGTCTCGGCGAGCAGCGCCTTGGAACGCACCAGCATCAGCCCGCGCGCCGCCCAGTAGCCGATCAGCTCGTGGATGGCGTCGATGTCGCTCAGCCGCGCCTTGCGGGTGGAGAGCGGGGCCCCCGAGTGCAGGTCGGGAATGGCGATGGAGTCCAGGGTGAGGAGGGTCATGGGCGACCCCCGGGGGTGGATTGAAGGTCAGGAGCGGTGAGAACGCCTCTCCCTCCGGCCCACCCCCAACCCGCAGTTCCAGTTACGCCTTGCTGGCGTTGCGGTCCAGCGGGCGCATCCAGGTTGTGCCGCCGGGGCGCTCGCTGCGGGCGCGGTAGGCGCGAATCTGCGGGGCATCGGGGAGTTCGCCCATCACCACGGCGAGGGGCACCTGCTGGAAGCCGAAGTTGCTCCAGTCTCCGCCCTTGCTGAACATGTAAATCGCCCGGTCGCCGCGTCCCTGGGCGAACTGAATGGCGCTCATGACCAGCCGGCGGCCCAGCCCACTCCCCCGCGCGCCCGGCAGCACCGCCGCGCCTCGCAGCAGGGAGGCGCCGTCCCCGTGCTCCAGGCCGATGGCGCCCACCGGCTGACCGCCCCGCGTGGCGATCCAGTAGGTCGTGCCGTCGGCGAGTGCCGCCTCGGTTTCCAGCCCGGCTTCCTGCATCACGCGGGTGACAGTGTCCTTGTCCTGGGGACCAGCGAGGCGAATCTGAATGTTCGGGTCGGTCATGGAAATGTCCTCCGGGGGGGGTCGTGCCGGGGTCACCCACGCAGGTGTCCGGCGCGGCTGAATTGTGCGTGCGCGCAGCATAGCGCACCCCGCCGGGCAGGAGGGTCGGGGCGTGTTCAGGCACGGCCAGCCTCCCCGGCGGGCACATTCAGGGTCCGTTTCCAGGCCACCTCATTCTTGATCCAGCCGCGTTGCAGCCCGCTGAGGACCTGGGGCGTGTGGGGCAGCGCCGCTGCGAGTTCAGCCACGGGCACCTCCTCGAAGCCGAAGGACTGCCAGAACGGCCCCGCGTCGGTGGAAAACAGGTAGACCGCGCGGTCCCCCCGCAGGGTGGCGTAGGTCAGGGCCGACTCCGCCAGCGCCCGGCCCAGGCCCTGCCCGCGCGCCCCCGGCACCACGGCGGTCGAGCGGATCAGCGAGGCGTCCTCGCCGTGTTCCAGGCCGATGCAACCGCCCGGCACGCCGTCGAGTTCGGCGATCCAGTAGGTGGACCCGTCCAGCGTCACGGTAATGGTGCCCCGATCGCTGCTCAGGCCCACGGCCAGGATGAGGTCACGCAGGGTGTCGAGGTCGGCCCCGGTCGTGGCCTGACGGAGTTTGACGTGCATGTCAGTGAGGGTCATGTCGGAGGCCTCCGGGAGGAGAGGGAAGGTATAAATTCAGGTCGGCTCGGGAACGGCAGGCTCCCCAGGTCGTCGCTCGGCCTCCCGCGCCGCCGCCTTAAGGAAGTACCGCAGCCCTGCGCCCGCTGCCGCGTCCGTGTTCCAACGAGGAATGACGTGCAGGTGAACGTGCGGGATGTGCTGACCACCCGCCGGGCAGACGTTCCAGCCCACCGTGTACCCGTCTGGCTGGACGGTCGCGTCCAGATGCGCCCTCACCTCGGCGAGCAGGGCGTGAGCCGCCGCTACTTCCCCCGGCGTCATCTCGAAGACGGTCGGGCAGGGGCGTTTGGTCACGATGATCCCGGAGAACGGCAGTCCCTCGGCGTACTGGGGGGCGAGTTGGCTGTAGACGCACAGGTCGTTCTGGATGGTGAAGCCGTCGGCGGTCAGCCGTCCGGCCACGTCCGGCACGAGCGGATTCTCCCCCGCGTGCGCCAGCCAGTGCGCCCACTCCTCCTCCCGCTTTTCCAGGAGAGTGCCGTCCAGGTTCACGGTCACCTTCACGAGAGCGCCGCCTTCGCCATTTCCACCTGCTCGCGCACACGTTCGGGAGCCGTGCCGCCGTAGCTCCGGCGCGACTTCACGCTCTCCTCGACGGTGAGGGCACGGGCCACATCGGCGCTCAGCAGGGGGTGGGCGGCCCGCAACTCCTCGTCGCTCAGGTCCCAGAGCTGCCGCCCGGTGCGGCTGGCAAGGCCCACCAGCCCGCCCACGACCTCGTGCGCCTCGCGGAAGGGCACGCCCGAGCGGGCCAGGAAGTCGGCGAGATCGGTGGCGGTCGAGAAGCCCCGCGCTGCCGCCGCCTTCGTCACCTCCGCGTGCCAGACCGTCTTCGGCAGCATGTCGGCGTACAGGCGCAGCACGATGCTCAGGGTGTCGTACGAGTCGAACACGCCCTCCTTGTCCTCCTGAAGGTCCTTGTTGTAGGCGAGAGGCGTGCCCTTCACGACCGTCAGCAGGCCCATCAGGTTCCCGAAGACGCGGCCTGCCTTGCCCCGCGCGAGTTCGGACACGTCGGGGTTTTTCTTCTGCGGCATGATCGAGGAGCCGGTCGTGTGCGAGTCGGGCAGTGTCAGGAAGCCGAACTCGAAGGTCGAGTAGAGGATGAGTTCTTCGGACAGGCGAGAGAGGTGCGCGGCGAGAATGGCGCTGGCCGACATGAATTCCAGCGCGAAATCGCGGCTCCCCACTCCATCAAGGGAGTTGGCAGTCGGGCGCGAGAAGCCGAGAGCAGCAGCGGTCGCGTGGCGGTCAATGGGCCAGGGCGTCCCCGCCAGGGCAGATGAGCCCAGAGGCGACTCGTCCATCCGGCCAGCGGCGTCCCGGAAGCGGCCCTCGTCGCGCTCCAGCATGGCGGCGTAGGCCATGAACCAGTGACTCAAGAGGATGGGCTGCGCGACCTGAAGGTGCGTGTAGCCGGGGAGAATGACCGCCTCTCCCCCTTCCGAAGTCAGGTGCTGCTGCGCCTCCGCCACTATCACGGCCCGCAGCGCCCGCGTCTTTTCCGCCAGATCGAGCGCCGCCTCCTTCGTGAACAACCGGAAGTCCACCGCCACCTGATCATTGCGGCTCCTGGCCGTGTGCAGCTTGCCCGCCACCGGGCCGATCCGGTCACGCAGGGCCGCCTCGACGTTCATATGTACATCCTCGCGGTCGAGGCGCCACTCGAACGTTCCGGCGCGGATGTCGGCGAGGACGGCCTCCAGACCGTCCTGAATCTGCGTCACCTCGTCGGGGGTCAGGATGCCGACCTGGCCCAGCATCACCACATGGGCAAGCGAGCCGCGAATGTCCTGCTCGGCGAGGCGCTGGTCGAATGAGACGGAGGCATTGAAGAGTTCAACGAGGCCGTCGGTAGCCTCAGCGAAACGGCCGCCCCAGAGTTTCTTGTCTTGTGTGCTCGTCATTGTTCTGCATCCTTGGCATGAACCGAACGGGGTCGCCGCTCGGACGCCCCCTCACCCCTGGTGGGAGAGAAGATGGCTTTTACCAGCACCACTGGCGGCGGGCTCGCCGGGTTCGCATGCGCGTACACCACCGACTCGTCCACCCGGTAGCCCAGGCGCTCGTAAAAGGGGATGACGGCAAGGTTGTACTGGCTCACGGCGAGCAGGACGCGGCCGTACCCGTCCCGGGCAGCGACCTCCTCCACCGCGCGCACCAGCGCCGCGCCGATGCCCCGTCCGCGCCTCTCCGGGCGGGTGGCGAGCTTGTTGAGGGTCAGAGTTTCCGCACCGTCGGGCCGCCAGCCGACGCAGCCGACGGCCTCCGCCCCATTCCAGGCCAGGAAGCCGCCGCCCTGGCCCAGGCTCCAGGCCACGTCCTCCACCCGCGTGCGGCTCCAACTGCTGCGCGGGTCCATACCCGCCGCCATCATCACCGCGTGAAAGGCGGGGGCGTCGTCAGGGGCGGCGGGGCGCAGGGTAAAAGTCACGCTGTCGCCTCCAGCGTTAGGGGCGGCTCGTTCGTGTGCGCGTCCCCAGCAGTCGCCAGACGCACCCTATATCCCTGCGACAACTTCATCTCAGACCTGCGCGGGTTCCTTCTGCTCGGCCTTCGCCTCCACCCGCGCCTGCACCCGCATCCGCAGGGCGCTGAGCTTGATAAAGGCCCCCGCGTCGTGCTGGTTGTAGTCGCCGCCCGCCTCAAAGGACACGAGGTCCTTGTCGTACAGGCTGCGCGGCGCCCGGCGGCCCACCACGATGCAGTTGCCCTTATAGAGCTTCAGGCGGGCGGTGCCGGTGACGCTGCGGGCCACGTGGTCGATGTAGACCTGAAGCGCCTCGCGCTCGGGGGCGAACCAGAAGCCGTTGTAGATGAGTTCGGCGTACTTGGGGCTCAACGCGTCGCGCTGGTGCAGCACCTCGCGGTCCAGGGTCAGGCTCTCGACGGCACGGCGGGCGTGGTAAAGCAGCGTGCCGCCGGGCGTCTCGTACACCCCGCGCGACTTCATGCCCACGAAGCGGTTCTCCACGAGGTCTACGCGCCCGACCCCGTGCCGCCCGCCGATCTCGTTCGCCCTCTGGAGCAGGGCGGCGGGAGTCAGCCGCTCCCCACCTATGGCCACCGGGTCGCCGTTCTCGAACTCGACCTCGACGTACTCGGGCTCGTTCGGCGCCTCCTCGGGGCTGACCGTCAGCTTGAACATGTGGGCGGGCGGCTCGGCCCAGGGGTCTTCGAGGATGCCGCCCTCGTAGGAGATGTGCAACAGGTTGGCGTCGGTGCTCCAGGGGTCCTTCTGGGTGGTCGGGACGGGGATGCCGTGCTCGTGGGCGAAGGCCTCCAGGTCGGCGCGCCCCTGGAACTCCCACTCACGCCAGGGGGCCACGGTCACCACGTCGGGCTTGAGCGCGTAGGCGGTCATCTCGAAGCGCACCTGATCGTTGCCCTTGCCCGTCGCCCCGTGCGAGACGGCGACGGCGCCCTCTTCTCCCGCGATCTCGACCATCTTCTTGGCGATCAACGGGCGGGCGATGGAGGTGCCCAGGAGGTAGTAGCCCTCATACAGCGCGGCGGAGCGGAACATCGGGAACACGTAGTCGCGCACGAACTCCTCGCGCAGGTCGAGGGCGTAAGCGGCGACCGCGCCCGTGTTCAGCGCCTTGACCCGCGCCTCCTCGACCTCGTCGCCCTGGCCGAGGTCGGCGGTGAAGGCCACCACGTCGTAGTCCCGCTCGGTCTGGAGCCACTTCAGGATGATGGAGGTGTCGAGGCCGCCGCTGTACGCGAGCACGATCTTGTCTCTGGCCTGGCCCTGCTGTTCGTTCGTCATGGTGTCATTCTCTCCGGGGTGATGAGGGGACGGTCCGGGACACGCAGACACCCCGGCACGACGCGCCCGGCCTGTCCACTGGGGAAGGCCGGGGCGTCAGCGTCGGGGGGTCAGGGTCAGCATGTTTCTGTATGGATATACGCCAGAGCGTATGTCTATGCAGAAGGGTAACAGGCCCGCGCGGGGGGGTCAAGGGGAGTTGGGCCGGGGGACGGCACAGCGTCCCCCCAACCGGAAAGGGGCCGGGGGGACGGAGGGCGGACCTTTAACGGAACTGGTAATCCAGCCCAACGCGAGCCCCAAAGCCGAATCCGATACCGCTGTTGGCTGTGGACAGGCCGAGAGTCGGGCCAGCGTTGACCTCGCCGAAGACGTTGAAGGGACCCGTCACGTTGTACCGCACACCCAACAGGCCGTGGGGGTAAGCGCTGAGGCCAAGGTTGGCCCCCACCGACACGCTGGCACCCAGCCCCGCCCCGTAGTAGGGGGTCAGACCACCCAGGCTGAGGCCGCTGAAGTTGTTGAGGTACGCCACCTCGCCACCCACGCCGATGCTGCCCCCCCGGAAAAGGTTCAGACCGGTCAGGCCGAAGCGCAGGTTGGAGCCCGTCTGGTAATACAGCCCGGCCCCGCCCGCGCCCAGGCCGACGAAGCCGCCAAAGGAATCGGCGGCGGCGGAGGAAACGGCCGTCAGGGCCAGGATGCCAAGCAGAGCCTTCTTCATAGGTGGAGCATAGTCAAAAGAGGGTGCGCCGAAAACCGGCTGACCTTTAAGGCTTACCGGCCTGACTTTGTTTTTTCATTCATGCTTTATTCGGTCACGCCCACTTCGGCCGGGCGGCTTAACCGTTCCAGGGCCTGTTCCAATTGGGGACGGGATTTGCAAAACGCCAGGCGAAGGAGCCCCCGGGGGGCCGGGTGATTCAGGTAGAAGGCCTCGCCGGGGATGAGGGCCACCCCCGCGTCACACACTAGGGCCTCCGCCTGCCAGCCAGGGCGACGGGCGGTGAGAAAATAGGTGCCACGCGGCTCGAAGACGGTCGCCCCCAGGTTGCGCAGCCCCTGAGCGAGCAGCCCCAGCCGTTTGCCATATTCGTCCCGCAGCCCCTCGTAAAAGCCCTCCCGCCGCGCGACGGGCAACGCCGAGGCCACGGCTGTCTGAAAGGGCGTCGGGGTGCAGAACGAGCCCACCTGCCGGATCGCCGCGATATTTCCCGCCAGACCGGGAGGACAGGCCACCCAGCCGACACGCCAGCCGGTCGCCTCCAATCGCTTGCCCGCGCTGCCCACGGTGAACGTGCGCTCCGGCGCGAGTTCCCGCAGGGCCACCGGCCTCTCCCCGAAATACAACTCGTCGTACACCTCGTCGCTGACGATCCAGAGGTCGTGTTCGCGGGCGAGGGCGACCAGGGCGTCCAACTCGGCGCGGGAGAACACGGTCCCGGTCGGGTTGTAGGGGCTGTTCAGGAGCAGGGCGCGAGTGCGGGGCGTGACGGCGTTTCGCACAGCGCTCAGGTCGAGCGTCCAGCCCTCCGCGTCATTTAACTGCATGGGCACAGTGACGGGCACGGCCCCCGCCAGCCGCGCCTGGGGCACATACACGTCGAACACCGGTTCGAGCATCAGCACCTCGTCGCCGGGGCCGTACAGGGCGAGGGCGAGGATGTTCAGCGCCTCAGTCGCTCCCGAGGTCACGACCACGTCGGCGCCGTCCACCCCCAGGTCCGCGCCGACGGCGTCCCGCAGCGCGGGCAGGCCCGCCGGGGGCGCGTACTGGTCATTCACCCCCACGGCCCGCCGCGCCGCGTTGAGGAGGAAGGCGGGCGGCGGGTCGGAGGGGAAACCCTGCCCCAGGTTCACCGCGCCGTATTGCACGGCAAGGCGGCTCATGTGCGCGAACACGCTCTCGGAGGACGACCGGGCACGCGGCAGGAGTTCAGGCATGGGTGCAGTCTGGGCGCTCGGGGAGAGGAAGTGTAGAGCATGGGTCAGACAGGAACGTGGCGCCCTATCCTCTTCCCCGTGCCCCCCTTCCCGCGCGGCCTGACGCTGGGCCTCACGCTGATCGTCGCCATCGGTCCGCAGAACGCCTTTGTGCTGCGGCAGGGGCTGACGAGGAGGTACGCCCTGCTGGCCGCGCTGGTCTGCTCGCTGACCGACACGCTGCTGATCGCGTTCGGCGTCCTGGGAGTCGGCACCCTGCTGGCCCAGTCCCCGGTGCTGGTCGTGATCGGAACGCTGGCGGGCGCGGCCTTTCTGCTGTGGTACGGGTGGCGTTCCTTCCACTCAGCCAGACATCCGGGGACTCTCCAGACAGAGGGGCAGGTCGCTCATACCCCCGGCACCGTCCTCGTCACGGCCGCCGCCTTCAGCCTCCTCAATCCCCACGCGATCCTCGACACGGTGGTCCTGATCGGCGGGGCGAGCGCCGGGCTGGGCGGCGCGGGCCGGAACGCCTTCCTCCTCGGCACAGTCCTGGCTTCATGGACATGGTTTTTCGGCCTCGCCCTCCTTGCGGGCCGCTTCGCGCCGCTGATGCGTTCGCCCCGGGCGTGGCAGGTGCTGGACGTGCTGATCGGGGTGGTGATGTGGACGATAGCGGCTGGGCTGGTGCGGGGAGTGCTGCCGGTGGGCTAGGGCCGCTGGAGCAGCACGGTTGCCCCCGGACACGCGGGCAGCAGGGTGCGACCTCCCGCCACGCTCCTGCATAACCTTGCAGGTTTCCCACCTTCCCCATTTCCTGGCGTGTTAGGCTCCCTTTCTGGAATGCCCAAGCGCACTGACCTCCAGACCATCCTGATTCTCGGCAGCGGCCCCATTCAGATAGGGCAGGCGGCCGAGTTCGACTATTCGGGCACGCAGGCGCTCAAGGCGCTGAAAAAAGAAGGCTACCGACTCGTGCTGGTGAACTCCAACCCGGCGACGATCATGACCGACCCCGACCTCGCCGACGCCACCTACCTGGAGCCGCTGACGCCCGAGTTCGTCCGCAAGGTCATCGAGAAGGAGCGCCCCGACGCCCTGCTCCCCACCCTGGGCGGGCAGACGGCGCTGAACCTGGCGATGGACCTCAATGCCAACGGCACCCTCGCCGAGTTCGGGGTGGAACTCATCGGCGCGAACGCCGAGGCCATCCACAAGGGCGAGGACCGCGAGGCGTTCCAGGCCGCGATGAAGAAGATCGGCGTGGAGACGGCGCGCGGGAAGATGGTCCACTCCATGGAGGAGGCCGTCGACTACCAGAAGGAGATCGGCCTCCCCATCGTCATCCGGCCCTCCTTCACGCTGGGCGGCACGGGCGGCGGCATCGCGCACACCTACGAGGACTTCCTGAAGATCACGGAGGGCGGCCTACGCGACTCGCCGGTCCATTCGGTGCTCCTCGAAGAATCCATCCTGGGCTGGAAGGAGTACGAGCTGGAGGTCATGCGCGACCACGCCGACACGGTGGTCATCATCACGAGCATCGAGAACTTCGACCCGATGGGCGTGCATACCGGGGATTCGATCACGGTGGCCCCGGCGCAGACCCTCAGCGATGTGGAGTACCAGCGGCTGCGGGACCAGAGCCTCGCCATCATCCGCGAGATCGGGGTGGACACGGGTGGCTCCAACATCCAGTTCGCGGTCAATCCCGACAACGGGCGCGTCATCGTGATCGAGATGAACCCGCGCGTCAGCCGCTCCTCGGCGCTGGCGAGCAAGGCGACCGGCTTCCCCATCGCCAAGATCGCCGCCCTGCTCGCGGTGGGCTACCACCTCGACGAGCTGCCGAACGACATCACCCGCGTCACCCCCGCCGCCTTCGAGCCCACCATCGACTACGTGGTGACGAAGATTCCGCGCTTCGCCTTCGAGAAGTTCCCCGGCACGCCCGACGCGCTGGGCACCCAGATGCGGAGCGTGGGCGAGGTCATGGCGATTGGCCGCACCTTCAAGGAGAGCGTGCAGAAGGCGCTGCGGAGCATCGAGGCGGACGTGCGCGGAACATTTGCGGCCATGTCCGACGACGAGCTGCGCGGCCTGCTGTACGGCAACCCGCGCCGATTGGAGGCCGTGCTGGAATTGCTGCGGCGGGGCGAGCGCGTGGCGGCGCTGCACGACGCGACGAAGATCGACCGCTGGTTCCTCTCCCAGCTTCAGGAGATCGTGGACGCCGAGAAGGAAATCCTCGACCTCGGTCCTATCCAGGGCTGGAAGTATGAGATCTGGCGCGAGGTCAAGCGGCTGGGCTTCTCCGACGCGCGGCTGGGCGAACTCGTGGGGCTGAGCGAGCTGGAGGTCCGCGAACTTCGCAAGGCGGCGAAGGCCACCCCGGTCTACAAGACAGTGGACACCTGCGCCGCCGAGTTCGAGGCGTACACGCCCTACCACTACTCGACCTACGAGTGGGAGGACGAGGTGACGCCGACCGACAAGCCCAAGGTGGTGATCCTGGGGAGCGGCCCCAACCGCATCGGGCAGGGGGTGGAGTTCGACTATGCGACCGTCCACGCCGTCTGGGCGCTTCAGGAGGCGGGCTACGAGACGATCATGGTCAACTCCAACCCGGAGACGGTCTCCACCGACTACGACACCGCCGACCGCCTGTACTTCGAGCCGCTGACCTTCGAGGACGTGATGAACATCGTCGAGCACGAGAAGCCCGTCGGCGTGATCGTGCAGCTCGGCGGGCAGACGCCCCTCAAGCTCGCGCGGCGGCTGGCGGACGCGGGCGCCCCCATCATCGGCACCCCCCCGGCGACGATCCACGAGGCGGAGGACCGCGCCTCCTTCAATGCCCTGTGCGAGCGGCTGGAGCTGCCGCAGCCCCGGGGCAAGGTGGCCGAGACGCCCGCGCAGGCGCGCGAACTCGCCGCCGAACTCGGCTTCCCGCTGATGGCCCGGCCCTCCTACGTGCTGGGAGGCCGCGCGATGCGGACGGTCCGGAGCATGGAGGAGCTGACGACCTATCTGGACGAGGTGTATGCCGCCGTCGAGGGGCAGCCGTCCATCCTGCTCGATCAATTCTTGGAGGGCGCCCTGGAACTCGACGTGGACACCCTCTGTGACGGGGAGCGGGCCGTGGTGGCGGGCATCATGGAGCACGTCGAGGCCGCCGGGGTCCACTCGGGCGACAGCGCGTGCGTGCTGCCCCCGGTGACCCTCTCGCCCGAATTGATCGCGCGGGTGAAGGCCGACACGGAACGCCTCGCCCTGGAACTCGGCGTGCGGGGCCTGATGAACGTGCAGTGGGCGGTGAAGGAGGGCACGGCTTACATCCTGGAGGCCAACCCACGGGCCAGCCGCACCGTGCCCTTCGTGAGCAAGGCCGTGAACCACCCGCTCGCCAAGAGTGCCGCCCGGATCGCCGTGGGGCAGACTTTGGAGCAGATCGGCTTCACCGGGACGCCCACGCCCCCCATGTACTCGGTCAAGGAAGTCCACCTGCCCTTCCTGAAGTTCAAGGGCGTGCTGCCCGTCCTCGGCCCGGAGATGAAGAGCACGGGCGAGAGCATGGGCATCGACGCGGACCCGTACCTCGCCTTCTACCGCGCGGAGCTGGGGGCCAAGAGCAACCTGCCCCGGGAGGGGACGGCGCTCCTCCTCGGGGACGGTCTGGACGAGGTGGCCGCCACGCTGGAAGGCGCGGGGCTGCGGGTGATCCGCGAGCAGGAAGGCGATACACTCCCCGACCTCCTCATCGACGTGACCGCCTCGCCGCTCCTCCGCACCGCCCTGGAACGCGGCAAGCCCATCGTCAGCACTCTTGAGGGCGCAGTGTGGACGGCGAAGGCGATTGCCGCCGCAAAGGGCAAGGTGCTGGGCGTCCGGAGCCTCCAGGAGTGGCAGAAGCTGGAGCCGGTGGCGTACTGAGGCGTGCCAGGGGTGGACCCAGGGGCGAAGTGCTTCTGGGTCCATCTCTTTGTCACCCTTCCAGGCCAGCGCATCGGTGCAAGTTGCACCTGGGGACGGTGTGTTGAGCTGGGCGGGGCTTAACTCCAGTCCTCTACAACACAGAGCAAGGGCGGACAGCCTGAGCCATCCGCCCCCCGAAGCTAGTTTGGTTCAGCCGCCCGAGGTGGTCGTGTTCGCCGCGGCTGGACCGCCGATCCGCGAGAACAGGACGACCGTCAGGCCCCTAGTCTCATAAGCGCGCACCACAACACGCTCGCCGCTCCGCTCGAAGGCCAGGACCGGACCCTCCGGGTAGCCGGGGCCGAGGGTGGTGGTGCCTGCTGTCCCTGTCGCCCCTGTGGTTCCAGCGGTACCCGTGGTCCCAGTTCCGGTGGTGCCCGTCGTTCCGGCCGTGTCCGTGGTCCCGGTTGCGGCGGTGCCCGTGTCGGTCGTGCCTGTGGCTCCCGTCGTGGTGCCAGCGGTCCCGGACGCGTCGGTGGTTCCAGTCGTGCCCGCCGTTCCAGTCCCAGTGGTGGTCGTATCGGTCGTGCCAGTTGTCCCCGTGGTCCCGGTCGTTCCCGTCGTACTCGTGTCCGTGGTGCCAGTGCCCGTCGTTCCGGTGGTGCCCGTCGTGCCAGCAGTTCCCGTATCCGTGGTTCCCGTGCCCGTGGTCCCGCTGGTTCCCGTCGTGGTGTCGGTCGTCCCAGTACCCGCGGCGCTCGTATCGGTCGTCCCCGTTCCGGTCGCGGTGCCAGCGGTCCCCGACGTGTCGGTGGTGCCCGTCGTTCCAGCGGTCCCAGTCGTATCCGTCGTTCCTGTTCCCGCGGTACTTGTATCGGTGGTTCCAGTAGTGCCCGTCGTTCCGGCTGTACCCGTGGCGTCAGTCGTTCCGGTCGTGGCCGTGCCCGTCGCGCCCGTGGTGCCAGCTGTTCCCGCTGCCCCGGCTGCTGTGGCGGCAGGGGTCAGGGGTGACGAGGGATCGACGGCCGTGAAGCCCGCGCCCGTGAAGGCCTGGGCATAGCTGTCCAGGGCGTTGGCGACCGAGCCCCGGTAGATGACCGCGATGCCCGTAAAGGTCCTGACGCTCCGGATCGGCGTGGCGCCCTGGAGATAGGGCAACGTCAGCTCGCCCGAGGACAGCGTGAGGATCGTTTGGGCGGGGAGGGCCTGCGTGGTCGCGTCCGTAGTGGACGGGGTCGCTGGGGTTGTCGTCTGATCCGTGGTCTGGGTCGTGTTCGTCTGATCCGTCGTTTGATTTGTCGTATTCGTTTGATCCGTCGTCTGGGCCATCGCCAGACCCAGGCTGAGCAGCAACGTGACGGTCAGCAGTGTACGGCCTCTGGGTGTCCTCATGCTAAGCCCTCCCCATCATCAGTGCATTGCTTGGAATTGAGCGGTGCGGCGCCTCCCACCCTCTCAGGGGCAGCGTAGACGTCCTGGATGTGAAGGTCTGGCTACTCGGCCCAGTGTCCCTTTGCACCGGGCTCACATCCCAGCGCGCCTCTTTCGAGAGCCCTGAGATAATCTCCGCCCAACCTTCAGACTGCCTACTTGGGTACATTCATGCCGTTTCCCCCAGGCAGGTTAGGGGCTCCTGCGGCAGTGTAGGGCTGACGGGCAGCCCTCCGTCCCCGGCGCTGTACGAGCCGAAGGCCAGCAGGAAAATTGCCTGGCACGGGGTGAGGTCACGGGAACGACCTCAGTGAAGGTGGACTTGAAGGCGGGCACACCTTCCCCTCGCCGCCGCCGCCTAGCCTGCGGTATGACTGACAAGGGAAACGAGGCCGAGCGGATGCAGGAAGCCTACGCCGAGCGTCAGGAGCGCGAGCTGGAGACAGGCAGCACGAGTGCCGGGGGCGCGGGCAGCACGGGCACGCCGGGCAACACCAAGGCGGGCGCGGAGACCACCGACGCGGCGGACGGCGGCGAACGCTCCGGGGCCACCGAGAGCTGACGGGCCGTGGGGCCGGGAGGGGGCCGCCCACTCGTCCGGGTTCGGCCCCCTCCCCTCTTCACCCCAGCAAGTCTCCAATCGCCCGCACGGTACGCCAGTTGCGAACGGTGGCCAGTTGCCGCAGGGGGGCGAGGTCCAGCCTGCTCTGCCCCAGCCCGTTCGGGGTGTGCAGATAGAGTTCTCGGCCCGAACATGCCCAGGTGTCCTCCCCAAAGGAGCGGGCTCTGAGAGCGTTCAGACGAGCGGGGTCGGGTTCATGGTGCAGGAAGGCGACATGGACCTTCGTGCCGTCCGCCGCCGCTTGGGACGGGTAGGGATTGCGGGGAGCGAGGGTTGCCCACTCCTCAGCGCTGCGGAGCATTACGTCCACCGGGAAGCCGAAATCCTGCCGGAGGGCCTGCTCGATGGCGTCCCGGTCGGGGGAGCCGTCCCCAAAGACGACGTTGCCGCTCTGGACGTACGTTCTGACCTCCGGGAACCCCAGACGTTCGAACGTGGCCTTCAGGTCCTTCATGGGCACCCGGCGGTGTCCACCAACGTTGATACCCCGCAGGAGGGCGACGTGTCGCATGGGCCCATTCTTTCAGGCTGACCAAAGGTCGGGTGCGTCACGCCCTGCTATCCTCCGCGGATGCGTCACCTCGTCAGACTGCTGGCCCTCTCCGTCACGCTGCTGGGCCTGTCGGAGGCCGCGACGGCGGTCACGACCACCTCGGCCAACCTGCGGCGCCTGCCCAGCACGAATGCGGGCGTGCTGGGCGTCGTTCCGGGCGGCACGCTGCTGCTCGTCGCCTGCCAGGACCAGTGGTGCCGGACCACCTATGGGGCGCAGGCGGGGTACGTGGCGCGTTCGCTGGTGCGGCCCGTCACCGGCAGCGCGAGACTGGCCGGACAGGGCACGGTGTACTACCGCTCCTGCGCGGCGATGCGGGCGGCGGGCGCGGCTCCCATCCGGCTGGGGCGCCCGGGTTACCGCACCGGCCTGGACCGCAACCACAACAGCGTGGCCTGCGACAACGGCGACTGAAGTTCGGGGAGATGTGGGGCGGCCCCGCCTTACCTCTACTTGCGAAACAGCTTCAGATACGCCCCATACCCCTGCGCCTCCATCTGCTCCAGCGGCACGAAGCGCAGCGCCGCCGAGTTGATGCAGTAGCGCAAACCGCCGTGCTCCTGCGGGCCGTCGGGGAACACATGGCCGAGGTGCGAGTCGGCGAGGCCGGAGCGGACCTCGGTGCGGGCGTAGCCGATCTTGTAGTCGGTGTTCTCGGTCAGGGCCACGTTGGGAATCGGCCGGGTGAAGGAGGGCCAGCCACAGCCCGCGTCGTACTTGTCGAGGGAACTGAAGAGGGGCTCGCCCGACACCACGTCCACGTAGATGCCGGGCTCGTCATGGTCCCAGTACTCGCCGGTAAAGGCACGCTCGGTGCCCTCGTGCTGGGTGACGCGGTACTGCATGGGCGTGAGCCGCTCGCGCAGTTCCTCGTCGCTGGGCTTGACGAAACCGGACGTCACGGGGTTGGAGGTCATGGGACGAGTGTAGGACCCGGGGGCGGCTCAGAATAGGATGAGCCTTCCTCCACGGATGCCTGACCAGCCCAATGGTGTGCCCATCCCTTGCTCTGTTTTTTAAAGCGGGACATCATGGCCCCATGACCCTCTTCACTCCCTCCTCTCCCGACAAGCTGCGCGTGGATATCTGGTCGGACATCGCCTGTCCTTGGTGCTACGTCGGCAAGCGGCGCTTCGAGGCGGCCCTCTCCGAATTCCCCCATCGGGACCGGGTGGAGGTCGTGTGGCATTCCTTCGAGCTGGACCCGTCGGCTTCCTCTCAGCCCGGCCAGTCCATGCGCGCGATCCTGGCGGGCAAGTACGGCGGCGGTGAGGCCCGGGCGCAGGGGATGCTGGACTCCATGACGCAGACCGCGGCGGGCGAGGGGCTGGAGTACCACTTCGGGCGCGTGCAGCCCACGAATACCTTTGAGGCCCACCAGCTCATCCATCTCGCGGCGGAGCGGGGCCTTCAGGACGCGATGAAGGAGCGCCTGCTGCGCGCTTTCTTCGTCGAGGGCGAGTTCCTGGGCGACCGGGAGGTTCTGGTGCGGCTGGCGTCGGAGGTCGGCCTGAACGCGGAGGAGGTGCGCGCGGCCCTGGAGAGCGGCCAGTACGCCCAGGCCGTGCGGCAGGACGAGGCGCAGGCCCACGCCCTCGGCATCAACGGTGTGCCCTTCTTCGTGCTGGGGGGCAAGTATGGGGTGAGCGGCGCCCAGTCCCCCGAGGTGCTGCGCGGCGCGCTGGAGCAGGTGTGGGCCGAGACGCACCCGGCGCCCCTGACCCTGCTCGCGGCCGACACGACCGCCGAGAGTTGTGAGGACGGTCAGTGCGCCGTGCCGCAGCGGGAAGCGGCGGACACGCGGGGCTGAGCGACTCTCCTTAACGCCTTCCCAGAAGCCAGCGCAGGAGCATCTGGGTCAGGACCAGCACCGCGGCGAAGCCCAGCGCTGACAGCGGTGCCCGCACTCCGAACAGCGCCACGCCCGCCAGCAGCGCGATCAGGGCCGTGGCCGCCAGGCGCGTCTGCCCCAGATTCCCCGGTCCCAGTCTCAACAACCACCCCAGACCCACCAGGCCCGCGAAGACCACCCCCAGGTCGAGCGGGTCGCGCCTTTCCAGCCAGGTCAGCGCGAGCAGGGCGGCGGCCAGCAGCAGGAAGACCAGGGCGGGCCTCAACTCAGCGGCTCCACACGTCGCAGCGGTGCTCCTGCCGGAAGTCGGTGCGCTCCCCGATGAAGGCGGGCTGGAAGGTCAGCAGGTTGTTCCGGGCGGGGTCGAAGCGGGGCCACTCGGGTAATCCCCTGGCGTTGGGGTTGCCGAAACGGGCGAAGTTCGCCCAGTAGGCGCGCATCGTGCGGGCGAGGTCGGCCTGGGCGGGCGTGAACTTCGCGGGGTCCGCCAATCCCTCCAGCCGCGTGCCGAACACGCTGATGATCTCGGCGGCGTGGTAGGCGCCGTAGCTCGGAACGGACGTAGTGGGCTTGAGTTCGATGGGGGCCGTCCGGTCACGGAACTCGTAGGCATAGACGGGTGTGACCCGGGCGAGATCACGGGTGATGTCGTTCACCGGGCAGGCGAAGAGGCCGTCCGTCACGAGGGCGGAGGCGGCTAGGCCCACCGTCGGGTAGTTGCGGGTGAGGTAGTTGGCGAGCACGCGGGGCGTGTTCCATTTCTCCAGCACGGCCACCAGGCCCCAGAACTGCCACAGCGGAATGTCCCTGCCGTTCTGCGCGAGAGGGGCGACGAAGAGGGTGCCCTCGTCGAGGTTGCCGCCGATCAGGATGGGGACCCGGTTGACCTGCCCACCCGCAAACGCCTCCCCCGGGGAGCGGGGCAGCACCGCGTCCCCGTAGACGGGCGGGAGGGCGACCGAGCCCGGGGCGCGGCGGCCCGGAACGGGGGTATTGAGCAGCCGCTCGGCGGGCACGGCCCGCAGGCAGGCGGCGTCCCCCTCCGGGCAACCCAGGGCGCGGGCGTAGTCGGAACCCGTCTTCAGCGCCTCGACGAGGGAGGCAGTGTTGATCTCCGGCGTGCAGGGCCCGCTCTGGAGGATGGCCCTCTCGAAGAGGCCCGCCGCCCCCGGCGAGGTGAGCTGATCGCACACGCTCATGCCGCCCGCCGACTCGCCGAACACGGTCACGTTGGTGGGGTCACCCCCGAAGGCCGCTGCATTTGCCCGCACCCAGCGCAACGCGGCCTGCTGGTCGAGGAGGCCATAGTTGCCGACCGTCCGCCCCTCCAGCAGCCCCGGCGCGGCGAGAAAGCCCAGCGCGCCCAAGCGGTAGTTGACGGTCACCACGACCACCCCCTGCTCGCGGGCGAGCACCCGGCCGTCGTAGTCGCTGCCCGCCCCGCTGCGGAAGGAGCCGCCGTGAATCCAGACCATTACCGGGGCGCGGGTGGCGTTCGCGGGGGCGTAGACATTGAGGAAGAGGCAGTCCTCGGAGCCGCGCGTGGCGCTGCCCCCAGTCAGGGCCCGCTGGAGGCACGCATCGCCCGGCCGGGACGCGTCGCGCTCGCCCACCCAGATCGGGGCAGGTTGGGGAGACCTCCAGCGCCGTTCCCCGAGGGGCGAAGCCGCATAGGGGATGCCCTGCCACACCCGCACCCCAGCGTCCTGTCGGCCCACCAGCGTGCCTTCAGTGACCTGGATGCGGACGGGAAAGCCGGGCGCGGCGGGGGGGGCCGACTGCGTGGTCGGCGGCAGGGCCGGGGCGGGGGCGGTAGTATCCTGCGCCCCGGCGACGGTCAGCGTGAGCAGCGCGGCGGTAAGCAGGCTGGGCGTGCGCGTCATGCGCTCAGCGTAGGGAGCCGCGCACCCCAAATCTATGGGAAGTGCTTCAGGCCGGGTTGGGCGTCAGGCCAGGCTGCGGGGCGGGGCCCTCGTCGTCGCTGGGGGTGGAGGCGGGGCCGTCCAGAGTGCCCCCCGCCAGCGCGGTCTGCACGTCCTCGCCCGTCAACGACTCGCGGGCCATCAGCGCGTCGGTCAGGCGGTGCAGCACGTGGGCGTGTTCGGTGAGCAGGGTGACCGCCCGCTCGTACTGCGCGTTCAGGATGCGCGCGAGTTCCGAATCGATGCGTTCGGCGGTGTGGTCGCTATAGACCCCCTGCTGCGGCCCATAGCCCAGATAGCCCGCGCTCTCCTGCGCGAGCGCGAGCTGCCCCACCTCGCTCATGCCCCACTCGGTCACCATGCGCCGCGCCAGCCCCGTCGCCTGTTGGAAGTCGTTCGCCGCCCCGGTCGTGACCTGCCCGGTGGCGACCTCCTCCGCCGCGTGCCCGGCCAGCGCCACGCAGATGCGGTCGAGCAGCGCCGCCCTGGTGTGATGCATGCGGTCTTCCGGCGTGTACAGCGCCGACCCCAGCGAGCGCCCCCGCGGAACGATGGTCAGCTTGTGCGCCTTGTCCGCGTGGGGGAGGAGTTGAGCGGCGAGGGCATGGCCGACCTCGTGGTAGGCGGTGACCTTGCGGTCGGCTTCGCGGACCACCAGGCTGCGCCGTTCCGGTCCCATCAACACCCGGTCGCGCGCCTCCTCCACATCCCGCATCACGATCCGCACCCGCCCCGCCCGTGCTGCTCCCAGCGCCGCCTCATTCAGCAGATTCTCCAGGTCCGCACCGACCATCCCCGCCGTTCTTCTGGCAATGATGCCCAGATCAACGGAAGGATCGAGCGGTTTCTTGCGGGCATGAATGCGCAGGATCATTTCTCTGCCCCGCACATCCGGCGCGTCCACCACCACTTGACGGTCGAACCGTCCGGGACGCAGCAAAGCTGCGTCCAACACATCGGGTCGATTGGTGGCGGCCAGGATGATCACTTCCTGCCCGCTGCCAAACCCATCCATCTCCACCAGCAGTTGGTTGAGGGTCTGTTCGCGTTCGTCGTTGCCGCCTTGCAGATTCACCCCACGCTTGCGGCCCACCGCATCGATCTCGTCGATGAAGACGATGCAGGGCGCGCTCTTGCGCGCCTGCTCGAACAGGTCCCGCACCCGCGCCGCGCCCACCCCCACGAACATCTCCACAAAGTCACTGCCACTGATGGAGAAGTAGGGCACTTTGGCCTCTCCGGCCACCGCCTTGGCGAGCAAGGTCTTGCCACTGCCGGGAGGGCCGACCAGTAAGACACCGTGGGGGATGCGGGCACCGAGTTGGTGGTAGCGCTCGGGGTGACGCAGGAAGTCCACCACTTCTTGCAGGTCCTGCTTGGCCTCGTCACACCCCGCCACGTCCTGAAAGGTCAGCTTCACCTGCCCTTCGGCGATCACCGCCGCTTTCGACTTCCCGAAATTACTGGCGGCA